>CBDTUH010000023.1:0-19014 GCA_965363375.1 uncultured bacterium | reverse complement strand
CTGCTCGGCGGAAGCCGCCAACGAAGCCATCGTGAGGGAGGTGAGCGCCCCCAGTGGCAGCATCACGCCGGCCAGCGCTGAATTGTGCCGTGGCGGGGTGCAGTTGCTCACCGCCACCGGCGGCACTTCTTATCAGTGGAAGCGCAATGGCGAGGTGATCAGCGGCGCTACGGCCTCCACCTACCAGGCCCGCCAGGGGGGCACCTATACGGTGACCCTGATCAATGGCAGCTGCTCGGCGGAAGCCGCCAACGAAGCCATCGTGAGGGAGGTGAGCGCCCCCAGTCTTCTAATTAATACACCGGCTGCTATTTGCAACGGTTCTACAATCAACCTTAAAGACAACTCCATAACTTCCGGGTCCGATGCCAACCTCACTTTTACTTATTGGAAAGATGCCAACGCTACTATTGAACTAAATGAGCCGGAAAGCGCAAGTGCAGGTACTTATTATATCAAAGCTACCAATGCTCTGGGTTGTTTTACCATCAAAACGGTAGTCATTACGGTTGCCGCCGTCATTAATGCCACCATAACACCTGCTAACCCTTTGGTATCCTGCAATGGTGAACCTGTTGTGCTAACAGCTAACAACGGTAGTGGCTATAAATGGTATAAAGATGATGTTTTGATACAGAGCGCAGCCACAGCTGTTTTGAGCGTTAATGAGCCGGGTGTTTACCACGTGATGGTAGGAAATGGAACCTGTGACGGAGGGCCTTCCAATAAAGTTGAAGTAAAGTTTCAGGAATGTATGCCTGTGGCAGAAACTAAGGTGGTAGTTCCCACTGCCTTTTCGCCTAATAATAATAATGCAAATGACCAGCTGCGTCCTCTTTTATACAACATTGATCAACTAAAATACTTTAAGGTATTCAACAGATGGGGACAACTGGTTTTTCAAACGCAGACCTTAGGAGCCGGGTGGGATGGAAAGATCAACGGACAGTTGCAGCCTACAGAAACATATACATGGATCGTGGAGTGTGTCGACAGGGACGGAAAAATTATCAGGCAAAGCGGCCGGACGATTCTTATCAGGTAAAATGCCAATCATGAAAAAGATTATACAACTTTTATTATTACTGTTTTGGGGTGCAATGCTACAGGCTCAATCCTATCATTTCTCCCAATTCTTTTCAACGCCATTGCTTACTAATCCTGCACATACAGGTTACATGAACGGACCCTACAGGGCTGCTACTAATTTTCGCGCACAGGGCAATAGCGGCGCTCCAATTTTCACTGGCTATTTATCATTTGATGTAAGCCCTTTGAAAGATCTGTTGCAGGATGGACACAAGGCGGGACTTGGACTTTATATCATGAACGACCGGGCAATGAATGGGGCCCTGCAAACCAACTCGGTGGGGTTGAGTGCTGCCTACCACATTGGGCTGGATGCTTATGGCGATTACAGTATTGGGCTAGGCTTCCAGGGTGCGTATCATCAAAAACGTTTTGACCTGGCGAAGCTTACTTTTGAAAACCAGTATGGTGGCGGCGGCTTTGATCCCTCGCTGCCCGTGGGTGAAGCTTTTGAATACAATCATCAAAACTATTTTGATGCTAATGCCGGTATTGTTTATAATGCCAACCTGGAAGACAAATCATTTTTTGCAGGTCTTGCTGTTTATAATATTTTACGCCATAAAGAAAATTACCTTCCCGATGAATTCAGGATGCCTGCACGGCTGGTGGTGCAGGCAGGCTCGCAGGTTTTTGTTGGTGAGAACAGCAAGGCTTATATATCGGCAACTCATGTGAGCCAGGCAAAGGCTAGAGAAACAACTTTAGGTGCTGCTTATGGTTTGCAGATTGGTGAGGGGGATATTAAGAACGAAATTAACCTGGGCATGTGGTACCGCTTTAAAGATGCTGTGATTCCTTACCTGGGATATCACTACGAGGGATTCCAGGTAGGACTTTCATACGATTATACCGTATCAACTTTAAAAGCCGGCGCAGCCGTGCGCAATGCTTACGAATTGACCTTGCTTTATAACGCTATTGATAAAAGCAGGCTTAAAACATTAATACCATGGTATTGACTTGCATGGGCGTAGCATAAGTGTAGCACTGAATTTGCATTGAGAGGTTAAATTTGAAAAATTGTTGTACCAAATAATTTTTTACCTAAACTGGATCCAATTTTTAAAAAGCGGCCATGATATGAAACGTATTGTTTTTATTTTATTTTTTTTACCAACAACACTGGCTGCGCAAAAGATCAAACTGAACGAGTTTGATAAGTTTATAAAGCAAAAGCGAATTGAGACGTTTCCGCTGATGCTTTTGTCGGCAGCTAAAAACAAAATGGCGGTTACCTTTAGTTCTGTTGGCCCTGTTTTGTACCTGCAGTTAAGCGGTGCCGGCATTGGTGCCAACCGTATTGATGAAAACGACAAGGTCATTCTTCTTTTTACCAACGACAGCACGGTCACCGTACCATCAAAAGGATATCAAAACTATGAAATAGGCATGGAGGTTAACAGTTATACGCATAACTATAATCTAACCATAGCCGACTTGTTAAAGCTAAACCAGAATCAGCTGCAGGCCTTGCGCAAATACCATGGAGAGCAATTTGACGATATTTATATATCTAAAGAAGTTAGTACTCAATTTAATAAACTCACTACGTTGTTTCTGCAGGAGCTGACAAAAGAAAACCTGATCCCCACTGCCAAAGCTATCAATGTGCGGGAAGTAGCAAACCATATAGGTGACAGCATAACTTTTGTAAGCCGCATTGCCGGCAGCCGCTACCTGATGGAAGGAGAGAAACCTACAACACTGCTGGATGTTGGAAATCCATCACCAAATGAAATGGTATCATTGCAGATAAGCAGCGAAAATATGAATGCCATTGGCAACCCACTGCCTCATTTTTACGATGGTAAAATGGTTCGAATTTCGGGCAGGCTTAACTCTGTCAATGGAAAAAAATTTATTCCTATTTACAGAAAAGAGCAATTGGTGTTGTTGCAGGATAGCAGCCGTTTGACGACCAGTCAGCCGGCATTACCAGCTAACAATACCATTAAAAGTGCTATTGCACCCGGCTTTCCGGGCGGTTATCCTGTATGGATGGATTTTTTAGCGCGCAACTTAAAGCCACCGGCTGAACTGGGTATAGGAGCTAAAAAAACGGTAGTAGTACAGTTCCTAGTAAAAGCAGATGGTAGCATACAAAACATTCAGGTTGTAGAATCGGCGGGGCCGCAGTTTGACAACGAAGTGCTGCGTGTGCTGGCACGCATGCCGCGCTGGAAAGCAGCAATTGAAAACGGAAAAGCCGTGGATGCCATTGTTACCCAGCCCGTAACATTCCAGGGTGTGCAGGCACTTAAACCATTTTAGCTAAGAGCCGCTGTTTTTTGTTTGAAATGATAAATGGAGGAAATCAGGAATAGAGCGATAAAAATGGATGTAAAAAAAGAAACAATGATGTCGTCAATTTTATAAGAGTCCATCAGCATCCAGCGTAGGGCAAATATAAGTGCCGTAACAAGCAAAATCTTCAGCCAGTATATCCACCATCTTTTCGTTTGAACTGCCTCTTTTTGAACAGGTAGAAAAACAATTGCAAGCAATATCACGAGCAGCCCCAGCAGCGAATTAAGGTATTGTATTAGATAGGGAATTTCTATATTGTAACCCCACACGGTTGTATTGCCTGTTAGTGAAGGATCCAGCTTGTGCAGAACCCCGTCAAAATGCGAAAAAAGATCCCAAAGCAGGTGAGAGGCGCCTCCCAATAAAAAAGAAATAACAACAGCAATCCAGTTGCTTTTTACATGTTGCAGCCAGTTAAACTGCATATAGGGCACTAACCTTTTATAAGCAAAAGATGGCAGGTGATTGATAAACACATTGCGCACCAACTGGTGATAAAGCAGGCTTAATAAAAGCCCAAGCGGCAGGCAAAACCAAAACAAAGCATCCCATGTGTGGCTTTGGCTTTTATGGGAAGTAAAACGCAGGTAAGCCTCCAGGTCGGGCATCAGGCTGCCAATAACCAGCGCGGTAAGCGACACCCATTTTTTAGGCAACAAGTTAAGGGGTAAAACAATGGCCGGATGTGAAAACGTAAAGGGCATCAGCTAACTTACAATAAATTGAGACAACGAAAAACAAATGGAAAAAGAGACGTTTTCATATAGAAAAAGCATAATATAAAAAAATACTTATTTAACTGCAGAGTTGTATTTTTCCGGTAACATAGAATGAAAGTTCAACTCACCATACGAAAGGAAAAGAAAGGCCAGGTATGGGGGCATGTATTTATCATGAACAACGTGCTGATTGAACATGCAAGATCTGTTGATGATCTAAAGATAAAGCTGGAGTCTGCCTTGGTAAATTATTATGAACTGAAAAAGGAAGACATACAGTTTGACATGATTACGATGCCTGTTGCAAAAGCCCGGAAAATAGTGGCGCGGTTGACAGGTGCAAAAAAAGACCCTCCTATGGAAGTAATATTCAACAGTGATTATTTTAACTCGTAATAAACCTCTTTTTTTCCTTTTAAGTTCAAAAACAAAACGTCTTAAATTCCTTTTGCAGGCATGATACAGATTTTGTATGTTAGACTGCTTTATAACCAAAGTATTTGCCGTTATGCACATCAAACAAAAGCCTGCTGCATTGCCTGCTGAAACATCTGCTGAACTACATTCAAAAGGCTTTTTACCTGTTTCTTTTTCTGCCCGTAAGATCATCAGGCTGCTAAGCGTTGCCACTTTATTATTGCTATTAGCGCACCTGGCCAGTTATGCAGTGCAGGCTTCTGTTAGCACTTCTACCGCCGAAGCCCTGGATGGCCTTTTCAATTTAAGCCGGGAGAACAATTTCCCTTCTTATTTTTCCGCCGCTCTTTTACTAGCTGCCGCACTTTTGTTTTATAGTGTACAACTGTCTGTAAAAGCAGTAAAAGAAAAATGGCAGCAGCATTGGCGGCTACTGGCAGCTGTTATGGTTTTTTTGAGTGTTGATGAAGCCGTACAACTGCACGAAAGGTTGCCCTCTGTCACCGGAAGCCTGTTCCAGAATTTTGAATCAGGTTTTCTTCATTTTGCATGGGTCATTCCTTACACGGCTTTGTTTTTGGCAGTAGCGGCTTATTTTTTAAAATTTGTGCTGGCCCTTCCGTTACGTACGCGCAACCTGTTTTTACTATCCGGTTTTTTATATGTTGGTGGCGCTCTTGGCTTTGAATTTTTAGAGGGGCAAGAAGTTGGTAAGAATGGTTTTTCGTTTACTTACTGGCTGATGATAACGGTAGAAGAAATAATGGAGATGGCCGGTGTTATAGTTTTGATATACGCGCTATTGCAACTGCTGCAGCAGCGCAGGGCAAGCTTTGGTGTACAGCATTAAAAAAACGTCTGTTTTTCCTTTTAATTCATTTACAATTTAAAAGGAAAAACAGACGTTTTGTAAGAGAAATATTTTATCCGCGCTGGTACTGGTATTCTATTTTACCGTTCAGTTCTTTGGCTTTGTTATAAACGGCTTCTTTAATTTTAAGGCCATCTGCATCGTACTGATAGCGCCATATCAGGTAGTCTGAATTGTTGGCGGGTACGGTTATCTTTTGAATCACCTGGTTTTGCGGCGAGTATTCAAACATGTACTCTGGCAGCAGTCGGCGTGCTTTGTTGCTGTAGCGTACAATATCGGTAAGCCGGTTAGAGGCATCGTAATAATAATAAACAGGCTCTGATTTTATGCCTTTGCGTGTACTGTGCTCTTCTATAACATTGCCCTTGTCATCCAGCTTAAAATCAACATATGTAGTGTCAATTCCGTTTTTAATGCGCAGCATGCGCTGTATGTTTCCATCCTGGTAGTACCAAATGTGTTCTTCCGTTTCGTTTAATTGTTTAGACGAGTCGGTGCTGCTGCTTTTGAGGCTGGCAAGCGTGCCATCGCTGTTATAATTGTAAATGGTTGTGCTGGTCATATTGCCGGTACTGTCAATGGTTTTTATTACGCGGCCTTCATTGTTAGTAATGGCAGAAAGTACAGTTGCATCGGTGCCGGCGCTGCGCGTGATGGTTTTCAGCATTTGTGCGGCAGGCGCAAAAACCTGTTCTACATAAAAGTCATCAATTTTAGTATTTGTAGCATCGTAACTGTTCACCAACACCCGTTTTACGCCATTGGTTTTGTAAGCGGCAATGGTTTGTGCGGTTTCTTTGGTACCTACAATATCTTTGTAATAATACTGGGCCGAAGCGGTAAGGCAAAACGAAAGCAATAAGGGCAGCAACAGGAATTTCATGAAAGATATTGTTTGGCAACAAAAGTACTTCATGCCGGTGGTGATTGAAAGCCTTGCTGCCGCTAATAATCGTTTTCTGTCTATTTTTAAGAAAAATTTTGCGTGTCTCACCAGCCAGAACGAAAAGATAAAGATTGTCTTAACTGCGGCGCCATTGTTCAGGGGCGCTTTTGCCATCAGTGTGGCCAGGAAAACATCGTAACCCACCAGTCTTTTGGTAAGCTTTTCCTGCATTTTGTATATGATATCTTTCACTTCGACGGTAAGTTTTTTGATACCCTCAAATACCTGTTTATCTGGCCAGGTGGTGTGCCGAAGGAATATGTAAAGGGCCGCCGCAATCGCTATCTTGATCCCATTCGGATGTACCTTTTTACATCGGCCGTTTTCTTTTTGATTTTCTTTTCTTTTAAAGTGGCCGCAGAAAGTGTTTGGCTGCTCAATACACGTTACCTGACAAAACTTGAAAGATTTGACCAGTCTGCCGCGCTTTACCCGCAGGTTAAAAAATCACATGCCAATACGGTACTTCAGCAAAGACTGGATTATATGCTGGATACGACTGTAACGCTTAAGTTGCAGAAAAAGACGGACACCACAGTGGTAAGTGATTCATCATTTAACATCAGTTTAAATAATAGCAATTATGTGGCAACACCTATCCGGAACTTTTCGCTGGTAGATACTGCCAACAGCATCTGGGTAGAAAGGCGTTTTGAAAATAAATGGCAGAAATACCAAGCCCAATACGGAGACGATCCCAATAAGTTGCTGGCAAAGATGGGCAATGATTTCTTGCATAAACTGCCTTACATGCTTTTTGTATCGCTACCGATTTTTGCTTTGTTTTTAAATTGGGTTTATTGGCGTCAAAAGCAGTTTTATTATAGCGATCATGCTGTATTTACACTCTATCATTATATTTTCAGTTTCCTGGTGCTTCTTTTATTTTTTGGATTTAACGCACTGGCCGACTGGTCGGGTTGGTCATTTTTTAATACCATAGGCAACCTGTTTTTAATATTATGGCCATTATATCTTTACCTGGGCATGCGCCGCTTTTACGGACAAGGCTGGCGCGCTACTTTCGGTAAATTTGTGCTGGTAAACCTGTTAGGATTTCTTTCGCTGGTGGGTTTATTTATTTTATTTATCCTCATTTCATTTATTCAATTATAGATTATGACTAGTTCAGCAGCAGCATTTGAGCGATTGGTAAGTATAATGGACGACCTGCGGGAAAAATGTCCATGGGACAAAAAGCAAACGATACATACGCTGCGGCAAATGACGCTGGAAGAAACTTATGAACTGACCGATGCTATTACTGAAAGCGACTGGAAAGCAATAAAAGAAGAGTTGGGCGACCTGATGCTGCACCTGGTTTTTTATGCTAAAATAGGAGCGGAGCATGGCCAGTTTACACTGGAGGAAGTGCTGGAAGGTATCAGCAACAAACTGGTGGCCCGGCACCCGCATATTTATGGCGATGTAAAAGTGGAAAATGAAGAAGATGTAAAGCGCAACTGGGAAAATCTAAAATTGAAAGAAGGCAAAACATCCGTTTTGGAAGGAGTGCCGAAAGGTTTGCCCTCTTTGGTAAAGGCCATGCGCTTGCAGGAAAAGGCAAAGCAGGTAGGCTTTGAGTGGGAAAACAAAGAGCAGGTTTGGCAAAAGGTGGAAGAGGAAATAGGTGAAATGAAGGAAGCCATTGCACTAAAAGATGAGAAAAAGATTGAAGAAGAAATGGGTGATGTGTTTTTTTCGTTGGTAAACTTTGCACGGTATTTGCGTGTGGACGCCGAAAATGCATTAGAAGTCACCAATAAAAAGTTCCAGCGCCGCTTTATAAAAATGGAGCAAAAAGCACAGGAGAAAGGCTTGAACCTACAAAATATGAGCCTCGAGGAAATGGATGCGATCTGGAATGAAGTTAAACAATCAAAGGATTGAATTTACTGAACCACCATAGCCGCCATTGGCTGCACAAGCGTGCCCTACTGATTGCCGCCTTCTTTTTAATGGGGCTGGCTGTGTTGTTCTCTTTTTACTATTTTACAAAACCTTCTTTGCAAGCCGAGCGCAATAGCCTGCAGCATTATATACATCAACAGCAAAAAGATTTTCAGCAACTCCTGGCCGACACGGCTATTATGCGCCGACTGCTGCAGCAAACGGAAACATTAAAACAGTTTGAAGAGCTAGATGAAAAGCCATATGGCATTTTTTTATTTGCAGAAACGCTGGACAGCACACCTCAATTTCTTTTTTGGAACGATTATAAGATATTGCCACCTGTACCGGATTTTGAACAGGCAGATGGCGAATATTTCAAGGAGCTGGAAAATGGTTACTACGTTATCGAAAAAAGAACCATTCAGCTGGAGGGCATCAGTAGTAATGTAATTGCTTTTTCGATGATACCTGTTATGAGTAAATACCAGGTTAAAACCTCTTATCTTTTTGATCATTTTGCGCACAGTGACGATGCCCATAATAAAATTGCCATAGCGGAGGATTCTACTGCTTACCCGGTGAAATCAATCAGAAACAAGGAATTGTTTTATATACAGAAAAAGGCCAATTCAAAACCTGCAAACAGTTCACTGATTATAATGCTGCAGGTTGCAGCCTTAGTTTTGTTGTTGGCGTTTGTACATTTTACCGCAGAGCGCATCATTGTAAAAAGGGATAAGCTTTCTGGTATTGGATTTTTGGCCCTGGTTCTTATTCTGATAAGAGCCCTCATGTACCTTTTCCCGGACCTGTTTTTCTTTCACCAGTCTCCTTTGTTTTATGTCGACATTTTTGATAAGAACAATTGGTTGCAATCACTCGGCGATCTTTTGATTAATGCACTTTTCTTTTGCTGGATTTCTGTTTTTGCATGGCTGCATTTAGCCCCGTCAAAAAAACTTCCGGTTTATTTAAAAGGAAATTGGGTCGTTGTTGCTGGTATGGTTGCTGTACTGCTTTTGCTTTGGTCTACCTTTCTGCTAGCCCACACCGTTAAAACCCTGGTTGCTCATTCCGAAATTTCGTTTTACGTCAACGATTTCTTTACACTGGATTATAACACGGTAATAGGGTTTATTGTGCTGGCGCTATTGTCGCTGGGTTATTATTATTTAACGAGGTTGTTGTTTAACTTGATATTCCTGGCTTTTAAAAAGCCGATCTATATCTATTTTATTCTGGCGCTGGCCGGGCTGCTTTACCTGACTTTTGTTCCTAGCGTTGATACTTTTGAATTTCAGCTGGCTGTTTTGGGATGGCTGATCATCTATTCTTTATTGATGGGCCGCGAGCATTTCCTGTTTAATCGCTTTCGGGTGAATATAGCAAGTGTACTTTTCTGGATTATTGTTTTTTCGGCCTCACTTGCAGCAGTTATGTTGAAAGAAAATCTGGAAAAGGAATGGGAACAGCGAAAAGAATTTGCCGGTAACCTGATATCCGATTCTTCCCCTTCGGTTTTAAATGTTTTAAATATTGGTATACAATACATTGATAATCGTTTTCTGCTGAACAATCTTCATCGCTTTGCCGATCCCGCACAGCAGGCACTACTACGCGACAGCATCCTTAATTTCAGTTTGTCTCCCGGTTTTGAAGATTATAAAGTGCAGCTTTACCTGTTTGATTCTACCAGCAAGGGCATTTATAATGATGATGATGTCAGCTTTTTTGAACTGAATGAAATTTATACCACCCGCAGCAATCCAACGTTAAACCCAGATATCTTCCGGCACGAAAAAAGGCAGAGTGAGTTTACCTATATTACAAAGAGAACCATCCGTGATTCTACTGGTCTGCTGGGTAGCCTTTTTATAATTTCTACGCCAAAAAGATTCAAGGGTGAAGGTTTTTCATTTGAATTACTGGGGCAGATTGACGAGAAGAAAGTTGAAATGACCCAGAAATATGACTTTGCTATTTACCAGGGTATAAGGCTAGATTCTTCCAGCAGTTATACTTTTCCTTTTCCTACCGTGCTAATGGAGGATGAAATTCCACCCAAGGGTTTTAGCCGTAAAACAGTTGATAATTACCAGCAGTTATGGTTTAATGCCGGACCCGATCTTACGGACCAGAAAGCAAAACAAAATCCTGATAAAATTGCGGTTGTCATTAAAAAGCAGGACTCGGTAGTGGAAGGTATCACGCTTTTTTCTTACCTGTTTTGTTCATTTTTATTAATGATCGGCCTGCTGCATGTTTTATCAGTAATATTAAAATCCGGCAACAGCTGGCGGGCACTGCAGTCTTTCTGGCAACTTAATATCCGCTCCCAAATACAGGGCATCATCATATTTATCAGCGTCCTTTCATTTATCATTATTGGCGTGGTAACCATTTCTTTTTTCATTGAAAGATATAACCGCAACAACCAGGAGGAGCTCACCCGCATTTCCGAATCAATGGTAAACGAAATTGAGCGAAGCCTGCCACCATTGGAAGATGAAGACCCGGAGCGAGACTCTACGTATGTGTTACCCGACATTGACTCAACTGCTTTGATAATGCAAAGCCTGGTAGACAGGGTAGCAGCTATTAACAGCGTGGATGTGAACTTGTACGATATTTCAGGAAACGTGGTTTATAAATCAGCAGCAGATGTTTTTGATATGGGTTTGCTGAGCACCAAAATGCACCCGAAAGCTTTTTACCACCTTAACCGGCAGCAGCAGGTACAGTACCTTCAGAACGAGACCATGAGCTCGCTGCAGTTTCAAAGTATTTACAGGGCTGTGCGTGATCAGCAAGGTAAAACACGCTATTACCTCAATATTCCCTTTTACACCTCAGAGTTTGAGCTGGAGCAGGAAATATCTAACTTCCTGGTTGCTATAATTAACCTTAATGCATTTGTTTTCCTTATTGCCGGTACCATTGCGGTAGTGATTACCAACCGTATTACAAGGTCTTTTTTTGTAATTGGTGATAAAATGAAGGCCATAACACTGGGCCGTACCAACGAGGAAATAGAATGGAAACGCAATGACGAAATTGGAGAGCTGATTAAGCAATACAACAAGATGGTTCGGCAGCTGGAGCAAAGTGCGGAAGCGCTGGCTAAAAGCGAAAGGGAGGGTGCCTGGCGCGAAATGGCAAGACAGGTGGCGCACGAAATAAAAAACCCGCTGACACCCATGAAATTGAGCATTCAGTACCTGCAAAAAGCTATCACCAACGGGCAGCCCAATGTAAAAGATTTAACAACAAATGTGGCAAGTACTTTAATTGAGCAGATTGACCACCTATCGAAGATTGCAGCTGATTTTGGTCGCTTTGCCAATATTGGCAACCGCAACCTGGAAGTTTTTGACCTGCATAACGTTTTAGAATCGCTCAAGGATCTTTATAGCTCAAACCCTGATATAACCGTTGTTTGGAAAAAAGCAGATGAAGAGGTAACTGTAGAAGCGGACCGCACGCACATGAACCGGCTTTTTACCAACCTGCTCACCAATGCCATTGACGCCTGCAGCAATCAGTCTTATTGTCATATTGAAATACGTGAAGAGATAAAGGACAACAACATTCTGGTGCAGGTGAAAGACAATGGAGAAGGTATACCGGAGGAAATGCAGCCCAAGATTTTTACGCCCAATTTTACAACCAAATCATCAGGCACCGGCCTGGGACTGGCTATTTGCAAAAGCATTGTAGAGCAGGCGGGTGGCTATATCTGGTTTGAAACGGCGCAGGGTACGGGCACCAGCTTTTATGTGCAGTTGCCTTTAGCCAATTCCTTTTAGCTGACGCTGGTTTTTTAAAAACGTCTCAAATTCCTTTTGGCTCATACTGCTCAAGTTTTGAGCAGGCGTTAGCCCACCTTTCTGCGCCACCAGCACACCATACTTTATCAGGTGCATGTCATCAAAAGAATGTGCATCAGGATTTATGGAAAGCATCACACCTTTTTGAAGTGCATAATCAATCCATCGCCAGTCCATATCCAGCCGGGCGGGGTGTGCATTAATTTCAATCACTACATTGTTGGCGGCGCAGGCATCAATAATGGCTTTATGGTCTACAGGATAGCCTTTGCGCTTAGCCAGCAGCCGCCCGGTCATGTGGCCCAGTATGGTTATATATTTATTGTTGATGGCGCCCAGCAGCCGCATCATGGCTTTTTCTTCCGGCATTTGCAGGTTGCTGTGGATAGATGCAATCACCAGGTCGAAAGTGGCCAGAATTTTATCGGCATAATCCAGTGAGCCATCTGATAAAATATCGCATTCAATGCTTTTATAAATTTTGAATGGCGACAGCTTTTCATTCAGTGAATCAATGTAGTTATGTTGTTCCAAGATGCGCTGTTCATTCAGCCCATTGGCGTAATAAGCCGCCTTGGAATGGTCGGAAATGACCATGTACTCGTAACCCAGCTTTATAAGTTCCTGCGCCATTTCTTCAATGCTGTGCGCGCCATCACTCCAGTTGCTATGCGAATGTATTAGGCCTTTGATGTCTGAAGTTTGAACTACACGTGGCAATTGATGTTGCTGTGCCAGTTGTAGGATTGGCTCTTTCTCCCGCAGGTAAGGCGGAATATATTGCAAATGCAGGTGGTCACAAATTGCTTCTTCCGATGTAAATGATCTGGCAGTTTTCCACTGGGGCAATTGCTCCAATGCCAGCGCAAATTCGGGACTGCTGCTGGTTATAAAAAGCCTGCAGGCAAATTCTGTTTTATCTGAAAGATGAAAGGTAAGCGTCAACGCATCGTTAGCTACCATTTCCAAAAAGTCGTCTCCTTCGGCTGTAATGGCAAACTGCTCTTCATCAAAAAAACGTCTTAAATCTCTTTTGGAAGCCGTAGTCACCCATTCCAGCTTTTGCACTACTTCCAGTTGTCGCCTGAATTCGCCGGTAATTGTAAATTGATGATCCGGTAATTTAATTTCCAATTTTTGCTGCAAGGCTTCAGCAAAGCTTTCTACCTGCGCATAGCGGTAGAGGCCGGTATTTTGCTGCAAAAAATGAATGGCCTCCAGAATGTTTTGCTGTGTTTTTTCGCCAAAGCCTTTTTTTTCGGCAATCTTGTTTTGCAGACAGGCTTCCTTTAGTTCTTCAATATCGCTGATGTGCAGTTCCTTCCAAAGGGTATTAATTTTTTTAGGCCCAAGGCCTTTTACGTTCATCATCTCCAGCACGCCTTCGGGTGTTTGCGCAATCAGTTGCTGCAAGGCTTGCAACTCGCCGTTTTCCAGCAACTCCACTATTTTTTTGCCAACACTTTCACCAATACCGCGAATGGTAAATATCTTTTCTTGCGGCAGGTCGGCAATGGGTTGCGTTAACTTTTCAATTGCAAATGCGGCGCTGGAATAGCTTTTAGATTTAAAAGAATTTTCGCCATGAATGTCCATCAGTTTTGATAAAAGGGAAAGCTGGTCCGCAATTGCATAGTTGTCCATGCGTGCAATTTAACGCCTTTCTGTTTTTGTAAGTTCTTTCAATAATAAAATCAAAACTAAAAGGAAAAACAGACGTTTTTGGCAGAGCGGTTGCAAACGTCTGTTTTTCCTTTTAAATATTTCGTTCATTAAATGTGCGTATTTATTAAGGTGCCTTATTTCTGTTTACTAAAAAAAGATTATACATTAGTAGTACCATTTCTTTACCCTTCTTCCGCTGCACCTATCTTTTCTGTACCCGCCCGGGCACCTGTACACTTTAAAAAAACCAAATACTGCTATGCGTGTAACCAACCAGCCGGTGGAGCTGATTATTGAAACCGCTGCCACACCTGCCGCCAAAGGCAAAAGCCGCACTGCCGGCACCGATATTAAAAAAGCACTGAAAGAAGCCGGCATTGATGTAGCGGAAATAACACCTGCACAAAAAATGCTGACGCCTATGCAGGCCAAAGCCATGGCCAAGGCACCTGCTGCCGGCAAAGTATATGTAAAAACAAGAGTGAAAGATTATGAGATGAATCCCTGGGATGTGGCGCACCAATCGGCCAAAGCATTAGGCACCGCATCTACCTTTGCCGAGCCGGATGTGTTGCAGGAATTTGTAGTAGATAATAACCTGGATGTGCCTTTTAAAAAAGACCGTTTTGCTAAAACCGGCACCTCAAAATCGGGCGAGAACAGCTACGATCCCGATTGGCAGCCCCATAAAAATACCATATGGCACCTGGATGATGATTTTTCGCAGTTGAAGTCTGCGCGCGAAGCCGTTTGGGATATGAACTACCACATTCGCATCGGGCATTTAGACACGGGCTACAGCAAAACGCATACGGCCATTCCGGATAGTATAAAGAACAACCCGCTTCAGCGCAATTTTATTGATGGTGAAGATGTAAAAGATGCCCACGACCGCCTGACAAGCGGCATGCTGCGCATGCCCGGCCACGGCACAGGTACGTTAGGTATTTTAGCAGGAGGTAAAATAAGATTGCAGACGGATGAAGGTGTTTTTAACGATTACCTGGGCGGCGCTCCTTTTGCTGAAGTGGTTTGCTGCCGCGTAGCACCTTCCGTTGTGTTAATGAAAGCATCTGCTTTTGCCGAAGCCATTTCTTACCTCACATCGCTTACATTATCGGGCACGCCAGTGCATGTGGTATCTATGAGTATGGGCGGCGCGCCAGCCAAGGCTTGGGCCGATGCCGTGAATGCCGCTTACGAAGCCGGAATTACTATTGTTACTGCAGCCGGAAACAATTTTAACGGACTTCCCACGCAGCATGTTATTTACCCGGCGCGTTTTCAGCGCGTGATTGCCGCCTGCGGTGTTACACATGATTATGCACCTTATACCAACAAAAAGCTGGGCGAAATGCAAGGTTGCTATGGCCCGCGCCGGCATATGGCAAAAGCCCTGGCTGGTTTTACACCCAATACGCCCTGGGCTACTGTTACCAATGGAAAAATCAGTTTTGCCGGCGCCGGCACATCGTCGGCCACACCGCAGGTAGCGGCTGCTGCTGCTATTTATTACCGCAAATATTACAATGAACTGAATGCCTTGCAACCATGGCAAAGGGTAGAAGCTATCCGAAACGCGCTGTACCGCACCTCGCTGAAAAAAGTAGAAAAATTCGATGGTAAATACAGCGATTGCTTTGGCAACGGAATCGTTCAGGCATTTGATGCCTTATCCATTCCTGTTGGTAAGCCGGAACGTATGACTCCACCCGACAAGGTTCCCTGGTTTCCCATTCTTACCACCATTTTTAAAGCAGGTCCGCAGGTGCAGCCCGGCAAGCGGCAGGAAATGTTTAATACAGAACTGGCACAACTGGTGTACAATTATCCGGAGCTGGCCGTGCTGATTGATGATGAAAGAACACCTTATGACAAGGTAAGCCAGAAAAAATGGAATGCCTTTGCTGATGCCGTTATTGAACACCCGGGTGCATCCATCACGCTCAAAAAGCACCTGATGCAAACCCATAGCGCCAGATGATTTTTTCAGAATATTAAAAGTTGTTTTATGGAACCTGTTAAATACATCATCACCAGCAAAAAAAACCTGCAAAGTAAATATGGCAGTAAGTTTTCAACCATCGAAAAACTACTGGCACAAATGCAGAAAGAAGACAAAAAGAAAAATTTTGACACCCACCTGCTGTATATTGATGATGCCGCCTCGGCACGCAAGGCCGGTGTAAAGCCGGTAAAAGCCATTAATCCAAAAGAGTGTAAAAGAATTGTAGACGATTTATATAAAAAGCTGACGCCTGTTTACCTAGTTCTGCTGGGCGCGCAGGATGTGTTTCCGTTTCAGGAAATTGAAAACCCCGCACCTGATGGGGACAATGTAGTACCTACCGACCTGCCTTACGCCTGCGATGCACCCTACAGCAGGCTTATCGATAATTTTGTAGGCCCCACACGCGTGGTAGGCCGCATACCCGATATACCAGGTAAAGCTGATATAACTTATTTCAAAACGGTATTGGAAACCAGCATGAAGCAGCGGCCTGTAAAAACGGATGTTTATGAAAAGTATTTTTCTATTTCTGCATGGGTTTGGCGCAAAAGCACGGAGCAAAGCCTGATGAACATCTTTGGACACAACGGAAGGCTCAATCTGTCGCCGCCAGAAGACGGCAAGTATACCAAAACAGAATTAAAACCGCTCACGCATTTTTACAATTGTCACGGCGCACCGCGCGACTCTGCCTACTACGGCCAAAAAGGCGAAAAATACCCGATGGCGATTACTGCGCAAAACATACAAGAAAAAATACAGCCCGGAACGGTGGCGGCGGCGGAATGTTGCTATGGGGCAGAGTTGGCGGATCCAAACTTTATGGACATGCAGCAGTTAAGCATTGCCAATACTTATCTGGGCAACAAGGCTGTAGCTTTTTTAGGAAGCAGCACTATTGCTTACGGGCCGCCCGACGGGCAGGGTCTTGCCGACCTTATTACGCAATACTTTATAAAAGAAATTTTGTGCGGCGCCTCTACCGGACGCGCGCTCCTGGAAGCAAGACAACAATTTTTGACTAATTGCGGTCCGCAACTGGATCCTTACGAACTAAAAACCATTGCGCAATTTTACTTGCTGGGCGATCCGTCGGTACAGCCGGTGTTATCCGAATCAGATGAACAGAAAGGAGCACTGGCAAAAAGCTCGGTAACCAACAACCGCATGCGCCTGTTTAGTAAAGGCATGGGCTTAAAACGCATCACCACATCATCCAAACTGGTGGCTGTAAATATTAAAAGCAGTGATGAAAAAAAACTGGCGCAGGTATTAAAGGAAATGAAATTTGAAAATGCGGAAGAAAACGTATTTGAAGTAAAACCCAAAACCGCTGGCATGACGGGAATGGAAAAAAGGCTGATGGGAGAAAAGGCACTGTATCGTACGTTTGTAAAAGAAGGACCCAACAAAACACCGGTCTGTAACCTGAAAGTACTGGTGGTAAAAGAAAACAAGGAACAACTTTTGGGCTGGAGAATGTATGTCAGCAAATAAAAAAGAAAATAAAGGAAAAAAAGAAACCGAATTGTCTGGCAAAGTGGTACTAAAGATGTTTGGTGAAGGCTCTAAAAGTGAGCACAAGTCGGTGTGCCTGCATACCAGCGATGGCGATTTTTTATTAAGAAGGGTAGGCGGCAATCCTTTTCATGATCCTGTGCTGCAACAACTTGTAGGCAAAGAAGTAATTGCAAACGGAATGCTGGACAACTATACTTTTTACGCCCGTGATATCAATGAATGTTAGGCTAGCCAATAATCAGGCACTGCGAGCAGTAATGGATTTTACGGTCAGGTTTTGTTTTACTTTTTCGGTGAGCGTGTTAAAATCGAAAGGCTTGTACAAAAAATCATCAGCACCATTCCAGTCTTTCGGGTCATACTCGTAACCTGACATTAATATAATGCTGATATCGAGTGTGGCGGCATCATGCTTTAGCTGATTGCAAAAAAGCAAACCATCTTCATGACAAATGCAAACATCCAGTAGAATAAGTGCCGGGTGATGCAAGGCAATCTTTTCGCGGGCTTCATTAACGGTGCCGGCCGTTACAATTTCGTAACCCTGTGTTTTTAAAATGAGTCCTGTTATCTTCACCAGGTCTTCATTATCGTCGACCAATAGTATTTTTTGGTGCATAGCATCAGGTTTTTTCACTTGCTGCCTCCTGTTCAAATAATCGGCCAAAAATTCAAAAAGCTGAAAATCAGCCCATTTTTATTTTAATATTTTTTAAATGCTCTTTATTTTGAATATTTATTAAGAAAGTCAATTTTGGTGAGAAAAAGTAATACTTCCATTTATAACAATAATATGGGCGCCATTTTACTTTGTAAAAAATTTGCAAAAGGAAGAAAGTAGAGGAATTTTTTTTCGATCTTATTATTTTTTGGTTAACTTTAGCCTGCACATGCACATGAGAAATTTATAAGCCCTGTTCCAACAGGGCTTTTTTTTGGATTCTTTCTGCCGCTTATCCTTATAAATATCCATTTTATTTAAAATTAACATCTACCAATTGGTCTGCCATTTACTTTTGTGTCTTCTCATGTGCATGCTAATTAAAGCATAGTTCCAGGCCCTGTTTCTACAGGGCCTGTGCTTTTTTCCAAAACAAGTATCTTTTATACGCAGTGGTTTTTTTAAATATCATAAATCATGTTTTAGGCATAATCTATAACGTTAGAGACGGTTGTGTACAGGAAATAAAAAAACATGGTTTATCTTGCACGCAAATCCAGCAGTCAAAATATCGAAAGCGATTTTAAAAATATTTCTCATGTGCACGAACGCACAGCGCCCCTTGTTTTTACTTGGGGCTTTTTTATTTAAAAGGAAAAAGAGACGTTTGTAAAAGAAGTCAAATACTAGAAGTTATAACACAAAAGTTAAAGGTTGCCTTCAAAAGGAAAAACCGAGGTTTTGCTTTGTTTGATCTAAAAGATATGAATGTATTTAAAAGGAAAAAGAGACGTTTTCGTTCAGTCAGTAATTAAATTTTTCTTCAGTATATAAATCAACTATTAAAAGGAAAAACAGACGTTTTGGAAATGCGGAAAGGTTTGAAAAGGGATTTTATATCTTTGCCACGCTTTTCTTAAACACTTTAACCACGATAACTGTTGGTTGCACTTCCAACAGCCGATATGCCTGCTATGGACCGTATATATTTAGACAACGCCGCCACTACCGCACTCGATCCTGAAGTTTTGCAAACCATGCTGCCTTATATGCAAACGCATTTCGGCAACCCTTCATCCAT
>CBDTUH010000022.1:0-19214 GCA_965363375.1 uncultured bacterium | reverse complement strand
GCCTGCCACGAGCTGGAAAAATTATTGAACGAAAAAGGTGTAGAAGTAAAATATGCTATTCACCCGGTGGCGGGCCGCATGCCCGGACATATGAACGTACTACTGGCTGAAGCCGATGTAAGCTACGAGCGCTTGCTGGAAATGGAAAGCGCCAATGACGAATTCAGCACAACAGATGTGGTATTAGTATTAGGCGCCAACGACGTAGTGAATCCTGCTGCAAAATCGGACCCCGCATCTCCTATTTACGGCATGCCGATATTGGATGTGGAACTGGCTAAGAATATTATTGTAAACAAGCGCAGCATGAAGCCCGGTTATGCCGGTATTGAAAACGACCTGTTCTTTCGGCCCAAAACTTCCATGCTCTTTGGAGATGCCAAAAAAGTGTTGCAGGAGCTGATACAGGAAATCAAGAACTTGTAAGCTGTTACAAGTAGTGCAGAATGGAAGAAAAATTACAGGCTATAATTAAAGAATTACAAAAGGTTCCAGTTATAAGAGCCAACCACCTTATATGTGATTTTTTAAAAAAAGTAGAATATTATTCAGGAAATGAAATCGAAAGGGCTTATTTGCTGGGATTGTTTTTTAAGAACAGGTTTGATATATCTCATCTTCCGGTTGATGCAAAAAAGCTATTGCATAGGAGCCTGAAGTCATCAGGCCTTGAAAACTATTTCTACCTAAAACAGCAACCAGAGAAAAGCCAGTTACACATCCTTTCTCTTATATTTTTCGTAGGTGGAATATTGGTTACTGCTGCCGGATTGATTCAACTCATTAATGGCAACTTTTGGGTAGGGCTTGGAACTAAGTACCTGACATTTGTTGTTCAGGAAGGTGGGCAAAAAATGATTCTTGGAGCCCTTTTATTTATTGGCGGCTTAGTGCGCTATAAGTTTGAGAAACGCAAAAGGGAATTCATAACAACTCTAAATTCAAATTCAGTTTTGTTATCCAAACATTTATAATTCCTTTCTTGTTAAATCCCCATTTACCTGCTTAGCTTTGCCCTGTGCAGTTACCACAAGCTTTAATTAAAGATTTAGAAGGCGTAAAAGGTTTTGATAAGGAGGCTTTCATTGCCGTGCACCAATCCGAAAGGCAGGTTACTTCTGTGCGCTTTAATCCCGCAAAGGTTACGCCCGAAAATAAAGACGCGTTCATGGCCGCATCGCAGCTAACGGTTGCTGAAAGTATACCTTGGACGCAATATGGTTTTTACCTTCAGAAACGTCCGTCGTTTACTTTCGATCCCCTGTTTCATGCCGGTACCTATTATGTGCAGGAAGCTTCCAGCATGTTTTTAGAGCAGGCTTTAAATCAAACTGCCGACCTCGATGAAAATTTAACTGTATTGGATCTTTGCGCCGCGCCAGGCGGCAAAAGCACGAACCTGCAATCGCTCTTATCACCCGATAGTTTACTGGTAAGTAACGAAGTGATTAAGAACCGCGCGGGCATTTTACGTCAGAATATTATAAAATGGGGCAGCCGCAACGTGGTGGTTACCAACAACGACCCGCAGCATTTTGCCCGCCTCGGTGGTTTTTTTGATGTGCTGGTGGTAGATGCACCCTGCAGTGGCAGCGGCCTTTTCCGCCGCGACCGCGAGGCCATAAAAGAATGGAGCGAAGAAGCCGTGCAACTGTGCTGCGGTCGCCAAAAGCGCATTATTGCCGATGCCCTGCCTGCGCTGAAGGAAGATGGTGTTTTAATATATTCTACCTGTTCTTATTCGCCGGCAGAAGATGAAGGCCTGACTGACTGGCTGGTGGGCGAAATGGGCATGCAAAACCTGCAGTTGAAACTGCAGGAGGCTTGGGGCATTGTGGAAACGGCTTCTCCTGAAACAAAAGCGGCCGGTTATCGTTTTTTTCCGGATAAGGTGAAAGGCGAAGGTTTTTATTTGGCGGCTTTTAAAAAGGGCACAGCAGCTGCCCAAACAAAGCTGAAAGGTGCGCGGCTGGATAGGGGCACGGCCAAAGAAAAAGAAATAATAAAACCCTGGCTTAAAAGCGATGATGTAGAACTGCTGAAACACCACTCACTATATGCCTTGCCCACTACGCTGGTGGAGCGCTACACCCTGGTAAAAGAAGCCCTCAATGTGCAATACGCCGGCGTAGCCATTGGCGAGGTAATGAAAGAAAAACTAGTGCCCGACCATGCACTGGCGCTCAGCGGATTGCTGTCGCCTACCGTGCCACAAACCGGGCTAGACTACAACAGCGCCATCCGCTACCTGCAGAGGGGCGATTTTAACGTAGATACAACAACAAAAGGCTGGCAAACGGTAAGCTACGAAGCACACAATTTAGGCTGGATTAATGCGTTACAAAACCGCATCAACAACTACTACCCCAAAGAATTACGAATTTTGAAACAGTCTGATGATGCTGCTTTTGAAAAATAATGGTCATATTTGTAAAAAGCATGTTCCTTTTTTTAAAACGTGTCATTTCCCTTTTAAGCTTTTGGCTTTACGGGGAGTTTAAAGTTTGAAATTGATATCCCGATGAAAAAAATATTGTTTGCAACCATCTTCTTTTTTGTCTCTTATATTTCGCTGGCCCAAGGCGGCTTACAAATAAAAAGCAACAACAAAGGCTTGTACGTAGACCATACGGTAGCTGCAAAGGAAACCTTTTACTCTATTGGACGCCTGTATAATATTTCACCAAAAGACATTGCGGCTTTTAATGGCGTGCAAATGGAAGGCGGCCTGAACATTGGCCAAAGCCTGATGATCCCTTTAAAAGAGGGCAATTTTTCACAATCCGCCGCCAATGGCACGCCGGTGTTCTACACCGTTGGGCAGGGCGAAGGCCTGTACCGAGTGAGCGTGAACAGCGGTAAGGTGGCGCTGGATAACATTCGCAAATGGAACAAGCTGCAGGGCGACAATGTAGCACCTGGGCAGCAGTTGATTGTAGGTTACCTGGTGTCTGCCGAAATGCAGGCAAAGCCCGTAGTGGCCAAAGCCGAACCAGCCCCGGCGCAGCCCGAAAAAAGAGAGCCCGTGCAGCAGCGCGAGGAACAACGTACCGAACCTGTACGCACCGAGCCGGCAACGCAACCCCGCAACACATCAAGCAACAACCGCACGCCCGTGGCTACCGGTGGCAGCGGCTATTTTAAAAACCAGTTTGATCAGCAAAGCCGCACAGCCAGCGCTGGCCGCGATGTAACGGTTACTTCCGGCATATTTAAAACCAGCAGCGGCTGGCAGGATGCCAAGTATTATGCTTTAATAGACAAAGTAGAACCCGGTACCATTGTGCAGGTGATCAACCCGAGCAACAACAAAATTATTTATGCCAAAGTGCTGGGCGAAATGAGCGGAATTCGCCAGAACGCCGGCCTGGAGCTGCGCATCTCTAATGCTGCTGCATCGGCATTGGAAGTGGGTGATACCGAAAAGTTTATTGTACGTGTAGCGTATTAACACCCTATCCCCCTGAAGGGGGCATTTAGGTCAGAAAAGTTTTACCAGCAAAAACGTCTGTTTTTCCATTTAAAATGTAAAAGGAAAAACAGACGTTTTTATTTCTGTAATTGCTTAGTGAAATATAAAAAGCAAAAGGAAAAAGAGACGTTTTTTATTAGCCTTGGAATAAAAATTACTAAAAGGGAAAAGAGACGTTTTGGCTTAAGCCTCCCCTTCAAGGGCCGGTGGGCGAAAGCCACGCAGGAAATCTTCGACCGGAAGGCTCTTTTTACCCTCCAGTTGCATTTCTTTTACTACAATATAGCCGTCTGTGCAGGCAAATTTGAATTCTTTTTTTCCGTCGCTTACATACTGGCCCGGCGCTTGGGCAGGTTGTTTTATTTCTTTCGCCGCAACGTAAATCTTCAATGTTTTACCATGCAATTGTGTAAATGCAGCAGGGTAGGGGGATAGACCACGAATCAAATTATGCACTTCGTGTACACTTTTGTTCCAATCTATACGGCAGGTGTCGGTGTGAATTTTGGGTGCGTGTTTGATTTCGCTTTCGTTTGCAATAATACTTTGTTGTGACACCGGTTTTAAAGAATTTTCTACAAATCCTTTTACTGTTTTCACCAGCAGTTGCGCGCCCGCTTCTTTCATACGGTCGTGCAGTTCACCAGCGGTTTCGTCATCACCAATGACCAGTTTGGTTTGCATCAAAATATTGCCCGTATCTATTTCGTGCTGCAGCTGAAAAGTAGTTACACCAGTTTCCTTTTCACCGTTGATAATAGCCCAGTTGATAGGTGCGGCGCCGCGGTATTGTGGCAGCAGCGAGCCATGTACATTAATAGTGCCCATAGGTGACATGTTCCAAACTACTTCGGGCAGCATGCGAAAGGCCACTACAATTTGCAGGTCTGCTTGTAAAGATTTTAGTTCTTCCAGAAATTGTGGTGCTTTTAATTTTTGGGGCTGCAGAATAATTAAGCCCTTTTCTTCCGCATACTTTTTTACGGCACTTTGCTGCAGCTTCATGCCGCGGCCGGCGGGCTTATCGGGTGCTGTTACCACGCCTACAATATTGTAGCTGGCCTGCACCAGCGCATCTAAAGAAGCAACGGCAAATTCGGGCGTGCCCATAAAAACAATACGTGGTGTTTCTTTCTTATTCATGGCATCCGTCATCAGAAAAACATTTAAAATCTCTTTTAAAAAAATCGCAGTGCAAAGGTACAGGTGTGCTTATGTTGTAGGCTGGCACCAGGCCAAAATAGCATAACAAATATAACAGGCAATAAAAGCCGGAAAAAAATATAGGATAATGCCAGGACAAAAAAGATAGGGTGGCCTTAAAAATACAAGTGCTGTAAAAGTAAAATAATACAACAATCGTATTTGCAGGACACAAATGATAACGATCATACAACACAATGACAGCTATCATTGAAAACAGTAAAGTTATTGGCTTATTTAGTGTCTCATCTACGATTGCCTGCCATAAACAAATTAAGCCACCGGCTTATTTAAACTTTATGTTTATGTGCAAAATCAAGCAAAGCAGCGAAGGCCCCTGAATCTCTTTCTTTTCTTCAGTTATTTATTTTGTAACAACATTCTTTAACGATAACAGCCTTTAACAACAAGGCCGTTATACATAAACAAGGAAGGTATTTATGCCAAACCAGAAAGTAGATCAGTTAATAAAAAACATTGAAAAGATAAGGGCCGCACAAAAGCAGTTTGCTACGTACAACCAACAGCAGGTAGATGAAATTTTCAGGCAGGCAGCCATTGCCGCCAACAATGCCCGTATAGAGCTGGCCA
Source organism: uncultured bacterium (assembly GCA_965363375.1). GTDB lineage: Bacteria > Bacteroidota > Bacteroidia > Chitinophagales > Chitinophagaceae > Flavisolibacter. The sequence continues at coordinate 13,948 of CBDTUH010000022.1, read as the reverse complement.
AGATGGCGGCAGCCGAAACCGGCATGGGCCTGGTAGAAGATAAAGTAATTAAAAACCACTTTGCATCAGAATATATCTACAACCAATATAAAGATGAAAAAACCTGCGGCGTCATAGAATCCGATGAAGCTTTTGGTATTACTAAAATTGCCGAACCTATTGGTGTGGTAGCTGCCGTTGTACCTACTACCAACCCTACCTCTACCGCTATTTTCAAAGCCCTCATTGCATTAAAAACGCGCAACGGTATTATCTTTTCGCCACACCCGCGTGCTAAAAAGTCAACCATTGCCGCCGCAAAAATTATTTTGGATGCGGCTGTAAATGCCGGTGCGCCGGAGAACATTATTGGCTGGATAGAAGAACCTTCGGTAGAACTGTCGCAAGTGGTAATGGCGCAGGCCGACTTGATACTCGCAACCGGTGGCCCGGGCATGGTAAAAGCGGCCTATTCATCGGGCAAGCCGGCCATTGGTGTTGGCGCGGGCAATACACCCGCCATTATTGATGAAACAGCACACCTCAAAATGGCCGTTAACTCTATTTTGATTTCCAAAACCTTTGACAATGGTGTTATCTGCGCATCGGAGCAATCGGTGATTGTGCTGGATGAAGTGTACGACGAAGTAAAGCGCGAATTTGAAGATAGGGGTGCGTATATTTTAAAAGGAAGCGAAACGGATAAAGTACGAAAAGTAATTTTAAAGGATGGCGCACTGAATGCCGCCATTGTAGGACAGCCGGCAGCAAAAATTGCAGCGCTGGCTGGCGTTACGGTTCCGGAATTTACGAAAGTGCTCATTGGTGAAGTAGAATCGGTAGAACTGGAAGAACCTTTTAGCCACGAAAAGCTGTCGCCGCTGCTGGCTATGTACCGCGCTAAAAACTTTGATGAGGCTTTGCAAAAAGCAGTGCGCCTGGTAGAGTTGGGCGGCTTTTGTCATACTTCTGTTTTGTACACCGACCAGGTAAAATCCACAGACCGCATTGCTGCATTTGGCGTTGCCATGAAGACCGGCCGTACCATCATTAACATGCCCTCCTCGCAAGGTGCCATTGGTGATATTTACAACTTTAAATTAGCACCCTCTCTAACATTGGGTTGTGGCTCCTGGGGAGGCAACTCCGTATCGGAAAACGTAGGCGTTAAACACTTATTAAACATTAAAAGCGTGGCAATCAGAAGAGAAAATATGCTTTGGTTCCGGGTGCCGGAAAAAATTTATTTCAAGTATGGATGTTTGCCGGTAGCCTTGCGCGAGCTGAAAGAAGAAGGTAAGAAAAAAGCCTTTATTGTTACCGACAAAGTGTTGTACAACCTGGGCATACTGGAGCCTGTTATAAAAGTGCTGGAAGAAATAGAAGTGGATTACAAAGTGTTTTTTGATGTGGAGCCTGATCCTACATTAGCTACGGCGCGCCGCGGCGCTGCGGAAATGTGCTCTTTTGAACCCGATACCATTATTGCTATTGGTGGTGGTTCGCCCATGGATGCGGCTAAAATCATGTGGGTGTTGTACGAGCATCCGGCAGAAAGGTTTGAAGACCTGGCCATGCGTTTTATGGACATTCGCAAGCGCGTATATGCATTTCCGAAAATGGGAATAAAGGCCTCTTTTATAGCCGTGCCTACAACAGCCGGTACCGGCTCCGAGGTTACGCCTTTTGCCGTTATTACTGATGAAAAGACAGGTATTAAATATCCGCTGGCCGATTACGAGCTTACGCCTGATATGGCTATTGTAGATGCTGAACTGATGATGCAGATGCCGAAAAGCCTAACCTCCGCATCGGGCATTGATGGATTAACGCATGCCCTGGAAGCATACGTATCCGTATTGGCATCGGAATACACCAACGGCCTGGCACTGGAAGCTATAAGGCTGATCTTTAAATACCTGCCAGCGGCATACAACGAAGGCGCCACCAACATAAAAGCACGCGAAAAAATGGCGCATGCTACAACAGTAGCCGGTATGGCCTTTGCCAATGCGTTCCTGGGCATTTGCCACTCGCTGGCGCACAAGCTGGGTGCAACACACCATGTGCCGCATGGCATTGCCAATGGCCTGTTGATAACAGAGGTTATCCGTTTTAATGCAGTTGATAACCCGAGGAAGCAGGCTGCCTTTCCACAATACAAATACCCCAATGCTAAATGGCGTTATGCGCGCATTGCCGATTACCTGCAACTGGGCGGTACTACCGATGAAGAAAAAGTGGAAAAGCTGATTGAAGCCATTGAAGAACTGAAAGCTAAAGTTGGTATTCCTGCTTCTATCAATGCATATGGTATTGCGGAAAATGCTTTTTACCCAACCCTGGATACCATGGCAGAACAGGCATTTGACGATCAGTGCACAGGCGCTAACCCTCGTTATCCGCTCATCAGCGAGCTGAAACAACTTTACATTAATGCATACGAAGGGCGCCAAGATAAGCAGCAGCCGGAACCAGAACCAATAGAAGAATTAGTTGAAGAAACAGCTGTGGAATTAGTTTAATGGCGGCTGAGCATTTATCTAGCCGAAAGCCTGCAGGTAATGCAGGCTTTTTTTATGCTTCTTTTTTCCGAAAAGGGGAAATGGGGATTTTTAAATGCTTTACAGATTGTTTACGGGTAACCAGCATGGGTATGGCTACGCCTGCAGCAATGCTAAAAAGTATAAACAAGGTTCTTAAGCCGCTACCCACAGTTTCGGATAGCAATTGGTGGTAGGTAAGAGCAGGATGTTCGCCCGTTAACTGTAATAGGCCAATCATGGTTTGATAAGCCAGTATACCCGGCACCATAGGTATTACTGCAGGTATAGCAAATATTTGCGGTGGTGCATGTTTTAAGTGGGCAAAAGGTATGGTTAATAAGCCTATGAGGGCGGCTCCGCAAAAGGTGGCAATAATTAAAGGAAGGCCCCATTGCAAAGCGGCAAATTTCAGTAGCCCCCCGGCAGCCCCCAATAGCAAAATAACCGGCAGGGTTCTTTCAGGCACATTCAGTAAAACACCAAAACCTACAGCCGCCACGCCACACCACAATGTATTTTCTAACAACGGTATCCATTCCATGGGTTCACATTTGATAAATAAACAAAGTAGTTAATAACCCTAATGCAATGGCCAGTGCAATAACCAGCCCGTGCACACCGCGAAGTATAGCATTTTGCAGATGGCCATCAATTAAATCGGTAAAGGAATTAATAAGCGGTACACCCGGTATTAAAAACAGCACCGATGTAGCCAGTGCATAATGATGATTTTCCTGCAGGCCTAGCAGCACCGGCAGAGCCGCCAGTGCAGACGCCGTAAAGGCAGCTACATATATGGTGAGATAAGCACTAAACTGGTGGCGTATAAACAGCTGTCGCACCAGCAAGCCAGCAATGGTAGCTGCAAACACAATGGCCATATCAGTAATGGAGCCGCCCGACAACCTGCAGAAAGCGGCACCACTTAAACCTACTACGGGCAACATAATAACAGCAGGATAATGGGGCAGTGCCAGCAGGCGTTCCAACTCCTGGCGAATCTGGGCCAGGCTCCAGGGGACTTCTACCAAGGCCCAACTCATGCGGCTAATGCCCGATACTACTTTAAAATTTACATGAAAAGCGCCGGTGCGTTTCATGCTGGTAAAAAGGTATTGGCCTTCCCCATCAAGCATAGAAAGCAAAACGGCATGGTGCGTTATCAGCACTTCTGCCTGGTACTGAAAGGAACCTGCAATGCGGTGTATGCTGGCGCGTATACGCTCCGTGCTGGCCCCTGCCCGCATGGCTGCTGCCGCCACATCCAGCAACAGGGCTCCTAATGCAGCAGCAGTATTGGGGGACAGGTTTTCCTTTTGCATTGTTACAGCGGTTCTCATTTTCAAAATACCAAAGGCAACTTCAGGTATTACGTTATTGCAAAAGAGCAGTTAAAAGTTGCTTTAGGTGTCAGTAAAAACCAGTTAGCAAAGGTCGTTAAGAAAACCTTTCAAATTCTTTTTACGCATGCTTTTAAGTACTGACCTTGGTCAGGTTCTGCCTTTATAATTGTTGAGTAGAGCAGAATTAAAAATTAAGTGGATAAAAACCTTTCTTGCCCCTTTTGAAGAATAGTGTTGCCAATGTACAAGTGTGCGACGCAAGTGGAGCTAAATAGTAGTACAATTGCTTGTAACAAAAAACCTTTCGTTTTCCTTTTACGCATAAAAGGAAAACGAAAGGTTTTATAATGTTGTTTACTTTTCTAACTCCATCTAACAAGTACTACTCAAAGTCAGGATAGAGCAAATATTTTTTACGGATTTGCTTAAATGCTGATAATTGCGGCTCCCAGCTTTTGCGGATTTCGGCTTCTGTTTTACCTTCTTTTATTTGCTGCATCAGGGTTTCATTGCCTGCCAGCTTGTTGAAAAAATAATCCGTTGGCTGAATAGCCTCTTTTTTAGAAATCAGAAAGAATTTGCTTTTATCGGGAAACATTTTGTAAGCTTCCAGCAGGTAGTTTAACTGCAGTTGGTTGTCTACTTTCTGTAATACTTCGGCTACCGGGCCGTGCACGTTCCAGCCATAGCAAACCTGGTTTTTAAGTTTGGGCTCTTTGGCGCCATCTCGCGAAGTAGGTGTGAATTTGTACAAATTTTTCGGCAGCGATGGGTGACCAAAAATCTGGAATGGGTGATCTGTGCCGCGGCCCTCGCTTAACACTGTACCTTCAAAAAAGCAAGTGGAAGGATACCAGTAAATGCTTTGCGCATCAGGCAGGTTGGGCGATGGCTTTACCGGCAGCACATACATGCTTTTATGCGTGTAATTACCATTAGGTATAACCGTTAAGCCAAAATATTTGGCACCCGGTGGGTATGTAGCTGCCAGTACATTTTGCGTATAGGTTTCCATCGCTTCCTTGCTCAGCCAGCCTTCTTCCAGTATCATTTTGGCGTATTCGCCCATCGTCATGCCGTACACCACCGGCACGGGCTGCATGCCTACAAACGATTTGTATTTGGGTTCCAGTACAGGGCCATCTACATAATGCCCGTTGGGATTTGGGCGGTCCAGCACCAGCAAGGGAATGTTGTATTTAATAGCGGTTTCCATGTACTCCTGCAGCGAGGAGATGTAGGTGTAAAAGCGCACGCCTACATCCTGAATGTCAAACAACATCACGTCCACACCATCTAAGTCTTCTTTGCTGGGCACACGCTTTTTACCGTATAACGAAATCACCGGCACGCCCGTGGCTTTATCAATGGTGCTTTCCACTTTTTCGCCGGCATCGGCGGTTCCTCTAAAGCCATGCTCCGGGCCAAAAATTACTTTAATGGTCACGCCAGCTTCTTTCAATACATCTACTAAATGCTTGTTGCCTACAGTAGAAGTCTGGTTGGCAAACACGGCCACTTTTTTACCTTGCAGCAGGTGCAGGTACTGGTCGGTGCGCTCGGCTGCGGGCTGAATGGTTTGCATAGACTGGTCTTGGGTTGTAGGCTGGTTGGTTGCAGCAGTTTTTTGCGCCTGGCATTGTGTAAAGCCCAATGCTACCATCAGCAGCAAAAAAAAGTTTTGAAACATGGTGTACGATTTAAATTGAATGTGAATGCTTTGTTTGTCAATATTAAAACTTTTCGTTTCGTTTTAAGTTAAGATGCACCAAAAATTGCGCAGCCAACCGAAACTTTCTTTAACTTGCCACCCTGCTAACAGTTAGATCATGCCTGCTTTTCCCCACCTGGTTACTGCAGTTTAAAGTGTGCAAACAACGGCAGTTATAATTTTTTTTGTATTAGTTGACCTTATAAAACCGTAAAAAAAATGCAACAAGTAAAAAGTGGTGATAAAGTTAAAGTGCACTATCATGGCAAGCTGCGCAGCGGCGAAACGTTTGACTCCTCAGAAGGCCGCGAGCCGCTGGAATTTACCGTTGGCGGCGGACAGGTGATCAAGGGTTTTGACAATGGTGTGATGGGCATGCAGGTAGGCGATAAAAAAACGGTAGAAATTCCTGTGCAGGATGCTTATGGCGAAAAGCAGGATGAAATGCTGATTGAATTTCCGAAAGATCAGTTTCCGGCTGATATGAACCCTGAAGTAGGCATGCAGCTGATGATGAACAATGGTGCGGGTCAACAGTTTCCGGTGCTGGTAGCCGAAGTGCGCGAAGCCACCGTGGTGCTGGATGCCAACCATCCGCTGGCCGGTCAGGAACTGGTGTTCGATATTGAGCTGGTGTCTATCGACAGCCCTTCGCGCATCATCATGCCGTAAGCGATTGAAGAAATAAGATTTACGATTGATAGAAAGCTGCAAACGTCTGAAAAGTCTTTTGCAGCTTTTTTTATGTCGATACTTTTCAAAAGGGAAAAGAGACGTTTTAGAAAAGGGAAAAGGAAAAATCTAAAATGTAAAAAATACAAAAGAGAAAAGAGACGTTTTTTCATTTCCTCATTTTCTACGTTGAAAATATTTTAAAAGGAAAAACGGAAGTTTTTACCAATACGATCTTTACCAGCAATACAACTAAAATCAAAAGGAAATAGAGACGTTTTTATTTAGAAACTCAGCGCTCCATTTCAAATAAAAAGCGAAGGACTTACTTTTGATGCATGTTTGACAACTACAACTTTACCGCTGCCGAACGTTTTATGCGTTATGTGCAGGTAGATACGCAAAGCAACCCGCAAAGCAACACCCACCCCAGCACCGAAAAGCAAAAAGACCTGAGCCGCATTTTAGTGGAAGAACTAAAGGCGATGGGTATTGAAGATGCACACATGGATGAGTGGGGTTATGTATACGCCACCTTACCCGCCAACACCGATAAAGATGTACCGGTAATTTGCTTTTGCAGCCATGTGGATACAGCGCCCGATGCCAGCGGCACCGGTGTAATGCCGCTGCTGCACAAAGGCTATGAAGGAGGTGACATTGTATTGCCCGATGATAACACTCAAGTTATTTCAACTCAAAACCATCCTTATTTAAACCAGTTGGTGGGCCACGATATTATTACCGCAAGCGGCACTACATTGCTGGGCGCGGATGATAAAAGTGGTGTGGCTGAAATTATGGATGCGGTAAATTTTTTAATTACTCATCCCGAAGTAAAGCACGGCACCATTAAAATATTGTTTACACCCGATGAAGAAGTTGGTAAGGGCACAGCCAAACTGGATATGAAAAAGCTGGGCGCCGATTTTGGCTACACGCTGGATGGCGGTGAGCGTGGCTCGCTGGAAGATGAAACCTTTAGTGCCGATGGTGTAACGCTGGTGATACAGGGCGTCATCACGCATCCTGGTTATGCAAAAGACAAGCTGGTAAATGCTTTGAAAATAGCAGGCGAAATATTGTTCTCCTTACCAAAGGGCGAGCTATCGCCGGAAACTACAGAAGGCAAACAAGGCTTTATACACCCGGTGCGTGTAGAAGGTATTGCTGAAAAGTGTACGGTTGAATTCATTATCCGCGATTTTGTGACGGAAGGTTTAAAGAAAAAAGAAGAACTGCTGTTAGCCATTGTAGATATGGTGATGGAGCGTTACCCCAAAGCCACTTACGAGTTTCATGTTACAGAACAGTATCGCAATATGAAGGAAGTGCTGGATGCACATCCGCAGGTGGTGCAATATGCGCGCGAAGCAATTGAACGTGCCGGCATAACGGTAAAAACCGAAAGCATCCGCGGCGGAACCGACGGCAGCCGTCTTTCCTTTATGGGATTGCCATGTCCCAATTTATTCACCGGCATGCAGGGCATTCACTCCATGCAGGAATTTATTTCGGTGCAGGACATGAACAAAGCTGTGGAAACTATTGTTCATTTAGCAACTATCTGGGAGGAACGAAGCGGCGCTACTACCTTATCTACACCTTAAATTTTATTTACTTATTTTTAAGCAGAACCTAAACAACTTTTTATGGAAAATTTACTCGATTACTGGTGGCTCATCATTTTACTGATTTTAATTTTCAGTGGCCTGTTTACCATCAACCAGGGCTATATTGGCGTTATTACCATGTTCGGTAAATACCAACGTATTGTGCGCCCGGGCCTGAATATAAAAATTCCCATTTTGGAACAGGTGTTCCGCCGCATTTCTTACCAGAACCGCTCTGCGGAACTGGAGTTCCAGGCTATTACCATGGACCAGGCGAATGTATATTTTAAATCAATGCTCCTGTACTCGGTGCAGAATGCCAATGAAGACACGATCAAAAAAGTGGCTTTTAAGTTTATCAGCGAGCGCGATATGATGCAGGCCTTGATTCGTACGGTAGAAGGTACAGTGCGTACCTACGTTGCCTCTAAAAGGCAGGCGGAAATACTGGGCTCGCGCAAAGAGATCGTAGAGTATGTAAAAGAGCAGGTAGATATGTCGCTGGAAGACTGGGGTTACCAGCTTTTAGACTTACAGATTACCGATATTACGTTTGATAAAGTGATACTGGATTCGATGAGTAAAGTGGTGGCCTCCAACAACCTGAAAGCTGCTGCTGAAAACGAAGGCCAAGCCTTGTTAATTACAAAAACAAAGCAAGCCGAAGCCGATGGTAACTCCATTAAAATTGCAGCAGAAGCCGAGCGCGAAGCCGCCCGTTTGCGTGGTCAGGGTGTGGCCCTTTTCCGCCAGGAGGTAGCACATGGTATGTCAGAAGCGGCCGAGCAAATGAAGCAGGCTAATTTAGATACCAACGTTATTCTTTTCAGTATGTGGACAGAATCGATCAAGAACTTTGCGGAATACGGAAAAGGCAACGTGATCTTTTTAGATGGCAGTGCGGATGGTATGGAGCGCACCATGAAGCAGATACAGGCTCTTATGGTAAAACGCGCCGGTGCAGAATATGAATAGTTTAAAAGGCTTAAATTAATAACTAAAAATGCCGGCTAAGTGCCGGCATTTTTGTTATTGTGTTTTTATTGAAAATAATTTCTAAATCTTTGATGGCCTTCTAAGTTTTTATTTGTAATCTCTTTTTCAAAGTGATGAAAAAAATTATTGCTCCCAATAACAGCAAGATATATGGTATGGGAAAGACTGTGTAAAGATAAAAAGTTGCCAAGAGCCCAGAGTTAATAATTCCGATATTCAAGATGTTTATGAATAATAGGGACTCTAAAAACCATAATAACCCCCCTATAATTAGAATCGCATATTTATATGCACTGTTCCTGAGGATTAAATAAGGAATTCCGTAATTGAAAAAAATCAATAAAATAGAATATAAAATTATTTCAATTTGCATAAATCAATTGTTGCTGGCTTTCAACCGTTTTTTTGAAATAGGGATTTTTAATAGTATGCGCTTCCAGCAGGTCTACCGGGCGTTGTAATATATCTTCTAGATTGAATTTAAAATTAAAATAATTTTCTGCATACTGGGCGACATCCTGAAGTTCAAAAACAACAATCAAGTCTACATCACTTTCATTATTGAAATTACCGGATACTACAGAACCAAATGCATAGAGCAGCTTTACTTTGTATTGTTGGCAAAGGCTTTTAATCGTATTTGTATGTAAATCTAACAGCGTCATTATAGTTAATCCAAATGTACAAAAATCGTACAGACACTTTTCGGGATGTTTAAATTACTCTAAATAAAAGATATGAAGAAACGATACATGCCTCGCATGAAAAGTGGGTCTGAATAACTTCAGCTTATTACAAAATAAAAAGCACTGTTTTGCAACAGTGCTTTTAAAAGGAATTGAAACGTCTTATTTTCCTTTCCAATTAAAACTAATTGGCGAAGCCAAAAGGAAAAAGAGACGTTTTTATTTTGCGACTTTGTGTACTTCGTTCAAATTAGCAATGTAAATGCTGCGGCCGTGTGTGCCCAGTATAATATCGTTTTCCCTTGTTTGAAAAGCAATATCATGAATTGGAACGGACTTGGGTAAGCCTTTGGTCCACATCATAAAACTTTGACCACGGTTAAAGCTTACATACAAGCCACCATCAGTACCTACGTAAATAATATTAGGATTTTTCGGGTCTTCTTTTACCACGTTAATAGGTTCTGCAGGCAGGTCAGCCCCGATCTTTTTCCAGGTGGCGCCAAAGTCTTCGCTTACATAAAGGTAAGGATTGAAATCATCGTTACGATAACCGTTAAGCGATGCATACACACGCCCTTCTGCAGCACCGGAGGCAGTCACGCGGCTTACCCAAAGGCCCTGCGGCATGGGCGCAGCCACTCTTACATTTTTAGGCGCCGAGTTTACTTTGGTCCAGGTATGTCCGGCATCGCGCGACAAATGAATATTGCCATCATCGGTACCTACATACAGCAGGCCGAAGCGCAGCGGCGATTCGGTAATGGTGGTAAGTGTAGCAAAAGGCACATCGCCTTCTTTAGCACCATTCGTCAGATCGGTACTTAAGGTAACCATGCTATCGCCCTGGTTCATGGAGCGGTGGAAATAGTTAGAGCCAAAGTATAGAATTTCGGGATTGTGCGGGCTCAGCAAAATAGGCGATTGCCAGTTAAAGCGGAAAGGCTTTTGGCCCAGCTCGTGGCGCGGTGTTACGCGGCGCGTGCCTTGTTTGGTAAGACGGTTGGTACGGCTGTAATTGCCAAACTGTGAGCCATAATAGAGCGTCAGGTTGTCGCGCGGGTCAATCTGTACCTGCATGCCATCACCACCACCAACATTTACCGTGCTGAGGTCGGTTACGCCCAGCCCCGAACCGGCAAACGAACTGCGGCCTTGTGTGGAGGGTACATACCAGGTGCCATTGTCCTGCAGCCCACCATATACGTTGTATGGCTTGGCGTTATCAGCCGTTACGGAATAATACTGGCCCACGGCAGGTGTATTGGCTTTAAACCAGCTGCCGCCGTCGTCGTAGGTTATGTTCACACCACCATCGTTACCATTAATTAAATGCGAGTCCCTTTTGGGATTTACCCACAGGGCGTGGTGGTCGGCATGTACGTTTGGTTTATCCATGTTCTTCCAGGTTTTGCCGCCATCGGTTGATACCTGCGAGGAAAAGCCCAATGCATACACTTTATCGGGGTTGTATGGAGAAACATAAATTTTAGCGAAGTAGTAGCCGTAGGTAAAAAAGATGGGAATTTCCTTTTCGTTGGTTTTCTTCCAGGTTTGTCCGCCGTTATCGCTGCGGTACACTTCGGCACCGATAGGTGTGCCTTCAAAGCCGGTGTTTACATACAGGTAGTCGTACAGCGAAGTGGGTTTCAATTTATTGCTGGCCACCAGTTCTTTTATCTGCTGCGCGGTGTAGCGATTGCTTAAGCGATTGCGCTTTAAAAACGTATCGAGCTTGGCTGAATTCAATTGTGCAAATTGTTCAATGCTTAAGTTTTTCAAATGGTCCAGTACATAAGCCGTAGTGTCGCGCTTCGCAGTATCGGGACGCGGTTCCTGGTTGTCTAAAATAGCATCAACGATCTGCGGATTTTTGGGATACACAGCAATTCCAATTCTGCCCAATCCATCGCCGGTGGCAAAGCCGGAGCCGGGTTTAGAAATTAAATTCCATGTATTACCTCCGTCCCCACTTTTGTAAATGCCGCTGGTTTTGCCCGCTTCTTCAAAGTTCCAGGCGCGCCGGGTGCGGTACCAGGCAGCAGCGTAAACTTCGTTAGGATTAGCGGGGTTGATATCCAGGTCTACTACACCTGTATTGTCATCAATATATAGCGTTTGCTTCCAGGTTTGGCCGCCATCGGTGGTTTTGTACACACCGCGTTCTTTATTAGGCGAATACAGGTGCCCCAGCACGGCTACCCATGCTGTATTGGCATCGGTGGGGTGCAGCTGCACTTTACCAATGTGGTGCGACTCCGGCAGGCCAATATGGCGCCAGGTTTTACCGTTATCATTACTCTTGTACATACCGGTACCCGCGTAAGAGGAGCGGCTGCTGTTAACCTCGCCGGTGCCCACCCAAATGGTGCGGTCGGCCCAGTTAACGGCAATGTCGCCAATGGTCAATACATCCACCGAATCAAAAATGGGTGTAAACGAAAGGCCATTGTTGGTCGTGTGCCATACGCCGCCAGAGGCATAAGCAACATAAAACTCAGTTGGGTCATCGGGGTTTACATCCAGGTCGGCCACGCGGCCACTCATTACCGTAGGGCCAATGGAGCGAAAGGCCACACTGTTGATGGTAGAGGCGTTTTCAAGCGAAAGGCGCTTTTCCATCCCCTTTAGCCGCTCAGCTGCCGGGGTGGGCCGCACCTGGGCATTTGACAAAATTGTAACGGTAAGAAAAAGGAAAAGCAGGAAGCTTTGTTTTAATTTTGGTAGCATAAGAAGGCTTAATTAATCGTTTCCTTCAAACATACTAAACTATGAGATACCTTTTACCACTTTTGTTACTCGTTTCTGCACAGGGTTTTGCACAGTGTAAAGAATACATGATTGGTGTGAATGGCGATACCCTCAACTGCCGCGACGCGGCCGGTTTGCAGCAGGGCCCCTGGATCATAAAAGTAGAAAACCTGCGCGGCGAGCGCGGCTACGAGGAGCAGGGTTATTTTGAAGGGGGCAAACGCACTGGCAGGTGGCAGCGCTTTTCGCTGGAAGGCGATTTATTGGCCATAGAAAACTACCGCTGGGGTAACAAACATGGTAAAAGCGTGTACTTTACCAACATGGGCGACCCGCTGCGCGAAGAAAGCTGGCGTGCCGTGGACCCTAACAATCCTTACGATACGGTAAACGTTTATGATATTAACGACCCTACAAAAGTAGTAGGCAAAACCGTGGTAAAGCTGGAAGGCACCACCCTGAAGCACGGCACCTGGACCTTTTACGATCCGCTGAGCGGCCGCATCGAAAAAACCGAGGCCTGGTACAACGATAAGCCGGCTAAAAAAACCGGCGATGGCGAAGATGATTTGTTGCCGATTGATGTAACCGGCAGCACCGCCGAAGTAAAAGAAGAAGGCGAGAAAAAAGTAGCCAAGCCAAAGGAAGTGCTGGAGTTTGAAAAAAAGAACGCCGGCAAAAAGAAGATAAAAGTGCGCACCGGCAGCACCGGCGGTTAATAAATAAATTGACAGTTGACAGCAAATTGTTGGTTGTTGTTCGAAATGCAAAACGTCTCTTTTCCCTTTTAAATCCAATTAAGATTAAAAGGAAAGCGAGACGTTTTTTTGTTACCAGCTTTTGTAATTCAATTCAGCTTTGGTTGCGTCGCACACTTGTACGTTCTGTAATTCTATTGGCCTAAAAGAAAAAAGAGACGTTTTGAATGGAATAGTATCCTTGCTCAAAAACGTCTCTTTTACCTTTTAGCACACTTAGCTTTTTTTACATTTTACAAAATGTCTTAAATCCCTTTTAAAATTGAGTTACTTTTTCGCTTTTAGCCTTCTGCATTTTGCACCGTTTCTTTTATGCCCTGCGCATAAGGAGTGGGTTGAAAATTGAAACGCTGGCTGAACTTCTGGCTATTGAAAAAATAATCGCGGTCGTTCTGGTACAGCATTTCCTTCAGCTCGCGCAGAAAAGGTACAAATACACCGCCCACGGTTATCATGCCGCGGCTCATGGTTTTATACTTTGGTGCCACCTGCAGCTCTTTGGCAAAAAGTTCCACCCAGTCTTTACCCGTTAACTTTTGATCATCGGTAGGCAGGTGCCAAATCTGGTTGTAAGCATCGGGCGTGTTGCCCAGCATCGCAGTAGCTTTGGCCGCATCCGGTACATAGGTGCATGAGTGCACTTTCGATGCATCTACCAGCCACATGGCTTTCTTTCCTTTTTTCAAATTCTTAAACACCGTTTCCATCACCACGCTGTTGCCCACGCCAGGGCCATAAAAGTCGGCCGAGCGCACGATCATGGCGGTTAATGAACCTTGCGCTACTTCACCCATGATCATCTGCGCCAGCAAGGCGCGCACTTTTCCTTTCTGGCTAAATGGGTTTACCGGCGTATCTTCTTTCATGTTGTGCAGGCTGCCCGCATCGTACAT
>CBDTUH010000021.1:0-19629 GCA_965363375.1 uncultured bacterium | reverse complement strand
CTTCACGCCTATTTTTTGCTTATTCTTTTTAACCTGTGATAAATATCCTTCAATTTATTGTAAGGCCTTTTGTACTTGCTTATCATTCTGAAAGCCTTTGAACTAGCCAGTTCCAGCAATTCTTTGTTCTGCCCTTCCAGGTAAAGCATCCGGTTCATCATATGCACATAAGCATTTCCAAAAGCATCTTCATTAGCGCTTTTTGCCTGTACAGCCAATAACCTTTCATGCATTTCATCAACCATTTTTCGCAAGCCAAAATGCTGCTCCACCCTTCTTCTTGCCATTTCTCCCATTAGCGCTATCCGGGCCGGGCTTTGCAAAAGGGGGGCTAAAACGTCTGAATAAGCTTTTACATCCTGCTCCGGGTTTTTCCTGCCAATCAGAAATCCACACTCCTTTGTAACCAACTCGGCCTGACCACCCACATCAGCACCTACAATGGCAAGGCTTTTAGCCATTGCTTCAAAAATTGAAAGCGCAATTCCTTCGTAAAGCGAAGGCAAAAAGAAAACATCCGCTGCATCCATATATTGCAGTACGGTTTCGTTGCTTTGGCTGCCTAAGTAACGAATGGTATCTGAAAGATTTTTTGATTTGATGGCTTCCTCCAGCATCTGTCGGTCCGGCCCATCTCCTATAGCCACGGCATAAAACTTCAGTCCTTTGCCTTTTAGTGCAGCTATCGTTTCTACAAATACAATTGGCTGCTTTTGCTGGGTGAGCCTAGCAACATATAAAATCAGTGGTGTATCATTTTTGATGTCTAATGCCGTTCTCAGCTTTTGCCGCTGTGTATCATCCCTTTTTATCTTTTCCGTATCTACATTGATGTAGCAAACATTTAATTTGCTTTTGTCTGCACCGCTATTTATACACCAATCCGAAAGGTTATAAGAAGTGGTAAACGTTTGGTCCAGCAGATGTGTATTCAACGCTGAAAAATAAGGATAACCGCCTTTGTACCAGCCAATATCTTCACAATGCAAATAATCAACAACAGGCAACTGAGGATGCCTGTTTTTTAAATAAGGCAACAAGTAATATCCATACATGGAGTTGGATAGGAATAAAACATGGGGTTTCCTGGTGTCAATCAGGTATGTAACAAGAGATGAGTAAGTATGCTCTGTTCCTAAATGAGCCAAATGAAATATGTCAGCCGTTATTTCTTTAAACTTATCTTCCAAGGGATGCTCATCCTGCAAGGTTGTAATAATAGTAATGGCCCAACCCTTTTGTTTAAGGCCACTTAATAAGTTTAAATTATACTGGTCTGCACCTCCTATTTGCAACCATGGAAACACACATAGGAGGCGCTTGCCGGGCGAAAATTTTACTTCGGCTAATGGAATATCAGAAGCGGTATATCCAAACGAATAAGTAGTTCGTTCAGGCTCGGGAAAACCATCAACCAGCTTGCCGCCATACTTAAGCTTTAGCTGCTGCTGAATTGCTGAAAGTGTTTCTTTTCCTTTTAACGTTTCCCATTTATTTGTATCAGAACGACGGTAATAAAAAAGATATTCCGGAATGGTATAGCCCCAAAATCCTTTTGAAGCAGCGTGCAGCCAAAAGTCCCAATCCTCGCACCCTTCCGTCATTTCCTCATTAAACTGCACCTGCTCAAAAACCTCGCGGCGTGCCATAAAGCAACTGGTATTGCGGTTTTCCTTTAAAAAAAGGTCACCCTCATGAAAGCCACCTTTCCATTTATAATCCTGTGCACCAAAGCCAACAACATAAGAATTGGCAAAAGCATATCCCTTATTTTGGGAAAGGAACATATATGCTTTTTCCAAAAAGGTGGGATCAATCAAATCATCCCCATCTAGAAAAAAGAGAAAATCAGAATTACTGTTTTTAATACCCGTATTTCGGGCAGCCGGCAGGCCTTTGTTTTCAAGATGCCTGATGGTCTGAATCCGCTGGTCCTGACTTATTCTCTGAAGAATTGCCATGGCCTCAATTTCATCACTCCCATCATCAATTATAATCCATTCCCAATTTGAAAATGTTTGGTTTATAACGGATTGATGGGTATCCCAAAAAATTTTCTTTATATTGTAAAAAGGAGTAATAATGCATATGCCTACTTCCCTTTCAATATTAGAATGGAAAGGCTTTAAAATATTCATCGATAAAAATCAAGTCACTAAAAATATTGGATTTTCGCATAAAACCGGTCAACAATGGGTCTAATTGCCGATCTAGATTCGAAGATGGGCAAATATATAACCAATATTAGTAAAAATAGAAATTTATATATTCAATATTTAACGAAGATGATACAAGTAAAGTGGAATAAATTCATACTTTCGTGCCCGACTTAAAAATTTAGCAACCAAATTATCTCCAATTCTTAGACTTTTATTCTATGAAATTCACACGATCTCTTTGTGGAGAATATTACCTGCACCTGAAGCCCGAACAACCCCAGATAAAAAAACTGCATAATCTAACTAAAGGAAAATATAAATATTGTGTACGGATACAAAATCCTTTAGGGCAGAGTTACAAATTACATATAATAATTAAAGGGAATCAGGATAAAAAGATATATGAAATAAAAACATCTGAAGCTTTTGTTGAAAAAGAAATCTTTCTACAACAAACCGCAGACTTCAACTCTTCAGAGATAACCATTCATTTTACTCTCGAAGAGGGCGCTTTTATAAATATCAATTTCCCTGTAAGTCCTTCTTTGCTTACATCTGTAAGCAAAGAAGATAAAAGCTATTTAAAAATCATAGCACCGGTTGAGGCTTCTTTCCGGCAGGACTATCTTGAATCTCTTCAACACAATAATCCTCCTACAGAAAAAGTAAAGCCCGATTTTATTGCTAAAGATTTTTTTGAGGGTTGCCTGAGCATAAGTGATGCTGAAAAGCAACTTGAGTATGTAGTTTACCACAAATGGTTTATCCCGGATGGATCAAAAGGTTTTTTAAAATGGAAAAGAGCTTTTTATCGTGTCATTTTTAAAGGCATCTACAAGGCATTCACCAAGAATACACACCGCAAGCGCTACTTTGCAAAGCTTTACCGTAATTATGTAAATAACAGCATCATAGCTGAAAATCTAGAAAAAACATCTTAAAAAAACAGAATACTTGGTATGCGCATTTGTATAATCACAAAATATCTGCCTCCTGCTAAAACTGATGGTATCCCCAGAAACAGGTGGGAATATGCAAACCAATTTGCAGCTTTAGGGCACGAAGTCCATATAATAACTTCCGGCAAGGCTACAATAGAAGATGTAACGGGTAATATCTATATTCATACTATACCAGATTGGGATCAGGATGTATATGACAGGTATTGTGGGCATTTAAATCTGATGCAACATGTAAAAAATCTTCTTTGCTACAGTTATTTGGTATATAAACGTATATCTGAACTTCATAAACAAACAGGGTTAGATATAATTGATGCTCCACTCTGGGATTTGGAGGGGTATGTAACCAAACTTTTACTTCCCGGAATACCGATGGCTCTTCGGCTTGAATCAACACCTCTATTGATTCGCGAAATTCGTATGGGGCGGACACCGGAAAAGGATGATCATAATTACCTGGAAACTCATTTTCTGAAAATTGCGGATAGCTATGTATTTGATAGCTGGTCAATATTTATTGAAACGGAAAGGTTATATCAAGTAGACTTAAGCCAGAAGCCTTCTGCTATGATATATCATGGGATCAGCTTAGATAAGCCGAAAACATTACCAACCCAGGTAGCTAAGAAAAAAACATGTTTCAAAGTAGTAATTATAGGCAGGATGGAGAAAAGAAAAGGAACGGATATACTTATCCGTGATATTTTTC
This sequence comes from uncultured bacterium, assembly GCA_965363375.1. GTDB lineage: Bacteria > Bacteroidota > Bacteroidia > Chitinophagales > Chitinophagaceae > Flavisolibacter. Next base: position 15,799 of record CBDTUH010000021.1, on the reverse strand, counting down.
CCCAAGCCTTACAAAAGTTAAGCGATATCGAATTTCATTTTGCAGGATTTGATAATGCAGAATGGGATGGGTTTAAAGAAGAAACAGGGTTTTTCTATAACCAATATATTGACATTAATTATCCTGAATACGTTGGAAGTAAAATATTCGTTCACGGATATGTAGATGACCGCACCTTGGATGAAATGTATGAAAGTGCCGATGCCGTATTGGCGCTTTCACGCTATGAATCATTTGGCCTCCTATATGTCGAGGCTATGCAAAAAGAAAAGCCCCTAATTGTATTTAATACGGGAACCGTACCGGAAATTTTTGAAAATGGAAAAGATGCGTTAGTTGTGCCGATAACGCAGCCATTACGAGTGATTGAAGCACTTCAGAAATTAAAAGAGAGCCCGGAACTCAGGATAGAATTAACAAAAAATGCAAAGGACAAGTTACACAAGCGGTTTAATGCCGAAAGAATGGGAAAAGAGTGTAGCGCTTTTTTTGAAGAAGTGGTTTTTGGGCACAGCAAGCAATCTGTTTATCAGATAATGAATGCCTTGTCTGACCGCGATGGCGTAAGCAATATTACACTAGACTATGATGCTTTTCTTAGAAATTCCGGCATTCTTACTCAAATTCTTGGAACATGGGCCACTAAGCCGGTAGCTCATGTTCAAAAACCAATTGAATCAGTAACTTTCAACAGGCACGATATTGTTCTGTACCATTACTGGAATTATTGTGACAAGGCTGAATATTTTAATTCTTTAAAGGAACCCAAGAAAGTTTTTTTGTTCCATAACATGACAACTCCATCGTTTTTTAACGAAGGAGATGAGGCATTTGAAACAACAACCAAGGGATTCAAACAGCTCAAAGATTTAGATGGATTTGATGTGTATGCCGGATTTTCTGCTTATTCTGTAAAAATATTAGAGCAGGTAATTCGTAAACCAATAAAAACAATGGTGTTCCCGCCATTGGTAGATCAGGATGCTATCCGTCAAAGAGCACATTCTACTGAACTTGTACCCATCATTAGATCGAAGAGCCGCTTTAATATTCTTTTTGTAGGGCGATTAGCCAACAACAAAAAACAAGGAGATATTATTAGATTTTTTGATTATTACCTGAAGCAAGTGAACTCGTCTGCCCATTTATTTCTTGTTGGGGGTGGCCATGACAAATTTGTACAAGAGGTATCTGGCCTGATAAATCAATTGAAACTTGGAAACAAAATCACGCTTACAGGGAAAGTACCTGATGAAGAGCTGTATAGCTACTATAGATCTGCAGATGTTTACTTATCCATGAGTGAACATGAAGGCTTTGGAGTACCGCTGACAGAAGCTATGGCATTCAACATTCCGGTAGTTGCTTTTAATTGCACTTCTATTCCCGATACAGTTGGCCAGAATGGTTGCCTTTTTGATAAAAAAGACAATATTGTAGTGGCTGACATTTTAGAGAAACTTAGAAATGATAATTCATTTCGGAAACTTGTTCTCCAGAAACAGCAGCAGCAACTAACCAAGTTTTCACCAGAATCCGTAACAAAAGCTTTTTGTGAATTAGAGCTTCTGCTTCAGAATCAATATACAAAGCGTTCTGCCGGCCTGATTGAATCTTCAACGAAGTCCTTAATCATTGCATATGACAATCCTAAAATTCAGTGTAAAGGTGATTGGGAATATAGAAAAGACGGTTTCTTAATGATTGGCGGTAAGCAGAAATCAAGTTTATTTATTTCCGGAAATTTTGAATCTTTTGAACTTCGATTGCTTACACATAAATGGGGGGGCAAAGCTCGAATTAAAGTAGATGACGTTTACTCTGAAGTTATTGATCTTTACTCTGAGCAATGGAAGATTGAAACTTACCTCCTTAGAATGGAACAAGAATTCGGATTTCATACACTTGAAATTGAGACGTTACCTGAGAAACATGGCCGGGGAGAAGGATTTGAGGTTATGCTGAAGGAGATTAAGCTTTTAGCACACCAAAAGCAACCAATAATTGTAGAACCATACTTACAAGCTAATAAAAAAGAACAAAAGAATATTTCAATACCGGCAATTAAAAAAAGCAAAGAACGTCTTGTTCGATTGCAGGATGTTAAAAAGGCTTTAGATCCTATCTTTCATTATCAGGGAAATTGGCAAATCAAGGATGAACAACTAATGTTTTTAGAAGGAAATAACACAAATTGCTTTATTGAATTTGAAATAGAATTTTCTGAACTTGAACTTGGCTTTCTAGTACATGCCTGGAGTGGTAAGGTGTTGATTACAGTTGATGGAATTTATTCGGAAGTACTCAACCTATATAATACAGATCAATCCATTAAATATTTCAAACTGGCTAAAACTTTTGAACAATGCAGCCATAAAGTTTTGATTACCGCCCTAAATGAAAAAGATAAACATTCAGACGGTTTTGAAATCTTTTTTAAGGAAATTTTGATTCATCAATTTATTCCCATACAGATTGATGAGGAAATACTTGCAAGAAACTACCGTATTTCCATAAATGTGAATACAATGAACAGGGCTAAGCACCTTATTAATCTGCTAGAAGCTCTTGAGCAACAGACGTATCCATATTTTGAAGTAGTTATTGTTAATGGTCCATCTACAGATGAAACGACAGAAATACTTGAAAAATTTAGAGGCAAAATTAAAATAGCCAACTGTCCGGACGCTAACCTTACCAGATCGAGAAATATAGGTATATCCAATTCTGCGGGCGATTTTATTGCTTATATAGATGACGACGCTATACCATGTGATCAATACTGGCTGGAGAACTATGTATATTATCTTATATGGAAAAATAGTCAGAAAATAGGTGCAATGGGCGGCCCTGTAAAACACCGCAATACAGAATTCTTTGAATACCGTAACGGCATTAGTTCCGATTATGCAGAACAAGTATTTGATGAGGCCTTCCTTGGAGCAAGAAAAGTTGATGGCAATAAATGGTTTTACAGGGTTTGTGGCTGCAACAATATCATGAGCAAAGAAGCACTGTATGCTATTGGCGGCTTTGATGAAAGGGTATATCATTATTTAGATGAAACAGACGTATGTATGCGAATGTGGCGTAAAGGATATACTATTGAAAGCCATCCTTTGAATTTTGTAAGACATTATAAAGGAACTAATGAATTTAGAAAAAACGACCATGATATCCGCTGGGATATAATTGCCCGTTCAGATGTATATTTTTCCCTGAAAAACGGTCATGATACGCTGCCATCTCGTTTATATAAAACCATATCTATCTTTTCAAAAAAACATTTTTACATAGAGATAGATAACCTTTATAAAAATGGCAAAATAGACAAGGCCACACATAAGCGATACAAAAAACTGATGTGGAAAGGCTTTTGGGAAGGAATAAAATGGGGATTATTACAGGATACCAAAAAGAATTTTCTCAACTCACAAAACTTGGAGTTTAAAAAATTTCAAAATACACCCGACTCAACTACATCCGGTATAACGAAAAATGTACGGCTTAACCAAAAGAGTTATAAATAATTTTTAAAAAACTTATATGAACGCAGATTACTCCTTCATTGAATATTTGTACAAGAAATATTATTTCGAACTTAAATTTCTCAGGAAACAGCAAAAAGCAAGAATTGAAAAAATGAATTTTATGCCTCATTATGATGACATAGAGGCAGAAATCCTGTATATGACAATCAGAGAGTTCAAACCTGCTTATAGTATTGAATTCTCACCATATTATGGTTATTCTACTACTTGGATCTTGGCAGCGTTAAATAAGAATAACCATGGGGTTTTAAAATCTTTTGATATCGTTGATTACTCTTTTACGAAAGTCAGTGAGACCGATACCGAAAACCGATGGGAATTAATAATAAGCGATGTAACAAAATATTACTCACTATTTGATTATTCAAAAATTGATTTTGCTTTTATTGACTCAGACCATTCTAAAGAGTTTGCTCAAAAATATATTCAAGAATTTTTGAAACCGCTCCATGAGTCTGCAAAATCCGGATGTAAAATCGTACCTATCATTACTCATGATATATATTCATGGGAAACGGGTGCTGCCCCTACTGAGGAAGGCGAGGAAGTTCTAAACTTTTTGAAGGAAATGAATATAGGTTATTTTGCACCTAGCTGCTTTTATGAGGACTTCCAGAAAGTTAAAACCCTAAGACAAAGCTTAGGAATAGCAGATTATGTACATGATGTTGAAGGAAATCCTAGCATTCTTTACTTTTTAGGTGTCTGATCAAATAACAGTTATTTACAGAAAAGTTATCAAAAAAGGCTGCTATTAAAAATAGCAGCCTTTTTTGATACTCAATAAATGATCATAAACATTTATCGTTACACTTGTTGGCTGATGTACTTTACCCGTACTTTTCTATAGCTAACGTTTCTTTAGCAGCTTTTCTTTGATTGTCCCGAATAAACTCCTGCTCTCATACGTCCTTTTATACCACTCAATATCCTGCTGCATTCTGTCCAGGTCATTCAAGAGTTTATTGATGATCTGCCGGTTGCCTTCCGCATTACGCTGGCATTCAGTCATGCTTTTTTCCAGCTGCACAATGTGCTGCTCTTTTTGCTGCAGCGTTTCGCGCAACATGCGTATCTCGCTCCAGCTGCCATCAATCACTGCCTGTTTGCTTACCATCTCTTGTTCCAGCTTTTGCTGAATGGCCTTCAGGGAAACAAACAATTCCTCCATAAGCGGTGTTTGCTCTGTTGGTATGTTTTCGGTTAACAGTTTGCGTAACATAAAGCGTTGGTTAAGGTATAAGAGGAAGTATATTTTTTATCGGAAGGTTGCTGTTATAAATTGACCGGTAAGATGTAAAGTTATTTTGCGCGTCAAAGTTATGCTTGCAGATCTGGTGCGAGTAATTGCCCATGATATTTAACATTTCCCGGTTGTTGTAGTAGTTCAGCAGCTTGATAATCGCTTCCATTTCGTTATTAAAGAGGTCGCCATTGAGCCCACTTTTTATAACATCGCTATTGCCTACACAATTGCTCAACAGCATGGGCATCTTCAGTGCCATGGCTTCCAGCACACCAAAAGATAATCCTTCGTACAAAGATGTGGAAAGGTAAATATTGCTTTGTGCTACCAGTGCCTTTACCTGCTCATTAGGCAGCCAGCCTGTAACGGTTATATTATTTGCCTTTAATACCGAACGGCCTTCGCCATCGCCAGCCCAAATAAATTCAAACATCTCAAACTCCTGAAAATAGGTGGCTATGGCATTAAACAGCTCCGGATTTTTTTGCGCTACAATGCGGCCGCTTGTAATAATGCGAAATTTGCCTTTTGCTTCTTTGAGTTGCTCTATAGCAGGCTGCATTTGTATACCGTTATTTACAAACTCGCCCTGCACACCAATTTTTTTATAAGCCTCCATTTCCGATTCGGAGCAGCAAACCACTTTGCCGCCCATGCCATGTCCAAACTTTTCCAACTGCCGGTAAAAATAATTGGCCAACGCGCTTTTGCCCGAAAGAAAAGGCGCACCATTAGGCGTGTATACCACATTGTCAATACCCGCGAGCCGACAGGCCACGCGGCCCAGCAAGCCACTTTTGGAGGAGTGGAGGTGCACGGCATCAACCAGGTTCTTTTTTTTCAGCCGGCGCATGATCTTATACAATTCGCTAAGCGCTAAAAAATCTTTCAGCGGATGCACAGAGCGCTGCGCCGAGCGCCATTTAATAAAGCGGATGTTTTTTTGAGGGAATGTTTTTTTAACCTCGCTGGCAGCTATCTCCTGCCGGCGCTCACCATGTATGATAATATGCACATCATCCGGCATTGTTTCCGTAAGCGATTTTACAAAAACCGCTATGCCCGAAGCAAAAGGTTCAACAACGTGAAGGATGGTCATAGGTTATTGTTTAAACAGCACAAGCCATTTAAAGCTGCATACTGTTGCATGTTTAGTTCAGTTTTAGTTTTGGTTTTGCAATATCGCTTGCTTCAACGTGTTTACACAAACTTTATTGCTGATTTTAACAAGTTCAAAGGGTTCAAATAATATCCGTTTTTCTTGCACTATATCTTATTCTTCAAGCCTTTGAGCCGCAAAAGTACACTATTTGGTATCAGCATAAGTAAATTTAATTTAATAAGTCCCCATTTATTTATCCACCCTCCAAGGCCAAAAGCAGCTACCACTTTTTTACGGCTCAACAGTTGCGCCTGCCGGTGCCGGCCCGAAATACCGCTGCGCGAAATGGCACAGGTTACCAGCACCTGCGGTAAAATGGCCCCTTCTGCCAGCTGCAGCAGCCGCCAGAAAAAAGCGTAATCCTCAGCATGTGGAAAATTATCAGGGTAGCGCTCGCCGGCCCTCACCAGGGCCGTTCGGAACATGACCGTTGGGTGAATGAAAACGTTGCGGCGGTGCATTTCTTTTTTTATGGCCTCGTGCGTGGCAGGGGTGGTATAGTTGTAGGCCAGTCTGCTTTCGGCCTTTTCAAACCGGCACCAGGTGCCCAGCAAGCCCACCTGCGGGTTCTGGTTTAAAAAATTAACCTGGAGGTGAAAGCGCTGCGGGTGGCAGCGGTCGCGGCAGTCCAGGCGGGCAATATAGGGTGCTGTGGTGTTGGCGGCAATCCAGTTTAGCCCGGTATTGAGTGCTGTCGTGATGCCTTTGTTATGTTGCAACCGTATCAGGTGAAGCGGAAGGCCTGTACCTACAGCTGCCGCAAGTGCTTCGGCCTCCAAAGTCTGTGTGCTGCCATCGTCTACTACCACAGCCAGGCAATGCTCAAAAGGATAATTAACGGTTTGCAAGGCCTGCACTAACCCTTCCCTGTCGTTGTAGCAAGGTACCAACAGGCAAAAATGAAGCGGCTTATGCAGGTAATTTATCACAAATAATGGATTGATAAAGGGCTGTTTACAAATGGCGGCAGCCTAGCAGCAAATATAAAGGCCGCTCCATTAGAGAACGACCTTTTAACAATAATTAACCTGAAAGGACGGTGGGTATGACTTTTAAGCGATACAGAACCTGTCAGAAAAAACGTCTCTTTTTTCTTTTAAAGTTTATGGCTCATAGTTCCTGGCAAACAGCTATTTGGCAAAACGTCTCCATTTCCTTTTAAACATTTCAACCATTCAACACTATACAAAACGTCTGTTTTTCCTTTTAAGACTCTCTCCAGTGAAAAGAAGAAAAAGGCACGCCCTTTTTGAATTTTACATTTTTAATTTTTCATTACCCTAAACGTCTCCATTTCCTTTTGATGTTTCAACTTGTATATCGGAAATCAAACGTCTCTATTTCCTTTTGGCTTACGATACTGTTTTTGCCTTGAATTTATCAATAGCCTCGCGGGTAAACTGGCTGGTTACCAGGCGTCCGCTAATCTCGGCACGTTCGTACAGGAGCGTATCCCAGTTTTCGGTGCCGCGCCACATTATTTTTTTCAGTTCGGCCATGGCTTCGGGGCTGCTGTGTGCCAGCTGGTTGGCCAGCCTCGATACCGATTCATTCATGCCTTCTACATTGGGGTGCAGCTCGGCAAACAGGCCTTTGCGGCGTGCCCAGTCGGCATTGCGCCACAGGGTAGCATCTATGGCCAGTTGCGTAAAAGCTGATGTACCAATCTTGCGCTCCACAGCCGGCCCTACTACAAAGGGGCCAATGCCAATGGCCAGCTCGCTCAGTTTTACATCGGCACCTTCTACGGCAATGGCATAGTCTACCGCGGCGGCCAGGCCTACGCCACCGCCTACGCACTTGCCGTGTATGCGGCCGATAATGAGTTTAGGACTTTGGCGCATGGCGTTAATAACATTGGCAAAACCGCTGAAAAATTCAAAGCCTTCTTTATCGTTTGTAATGGCCGAAAGCTCGGTGAAGGAAGCACCGGCACAAAAAGCTTTTTCGCCGGCCGAGCGCAGCACAATCACGCGCGTATCTTTATCGCGGCCGGCAGCATGTATTTCATGCGCCAGGCTTTCCAGTATCGTTCGGGGCAGCGCATTGCTTTGCGGGTGAAAAAACTCGATGGTAGTAATGCCCTGGTGTGTTGCTGTTGTTACATATCCGTTTGTTGTATCTATTGCCATAGCTAGGAGTTTATAATGTTCTAAAAATTACGATTATTTAAAAACGTCTCAAATTCCTTTTAAGCCTTCTGCTCTCTTTTAGCCACCATTGTAAGAATAGTAGCTACCGCCACGTGCTCGCCGGTTTCGTCCATTACTTCTACATACCATTTTACAATGCCTTTGGGTATATCGGTTTCGTCCTTGGGGTCTTGCGGTAATTTTTCTTTTACCGTAAGCTTTACACCAATGGTGGCACCTGCATATACCGGCTTCATAAAGCGGCATTCGTCTAATCCATAGTTCAACAACACCGGGCCTTTTTTGGCATCCACAAACAAGCCCGCCGCCGCACTTAAAATAAAGTACCCATGCGCTACAGGTTTTTCAAACATCGTGCCTTGCAGTGAGGTATGGTCGGTATGGGCGTAAAAATGGTCCCAGCTGACGTTGGCGAAATTGACAATATCTGCTTCGGTTACGGTACGCTTGTGCGTAATGAGAGTATCGCCTACATTGAGGTCTTCAAAATATTTGCGGAAAGGATGTTTTTCATCTTCTACAGTTGCTCCATTGGGCTGGTAGCTTTGGGTAATGGCCGATAATGTGGTGGGCGAACCCTGCACCGCTACACGCTGCATGTAATGTTTTACGCCACGTACGCCGCCCATTTCCTCGCCGCCGCCGGCACGACCGGGACCACCATGAATCAATAGCGGTAATGGTGAACCATGGCCGGTACTTTCTTTAGCACATTCTTTATTCAATACCAAAATACGACCATGGTGTGAAGCTGCTCCTACTACAAATTCGGTTGCTAATTTGTCATCTGCTGTTACAATAGAACAGCACAAAGAACCTTTGCCTCTTTTGGCCAACTGAATAGCATCGCCCAAATCGTTATAAGGCATTACCGTACTTACGGGGCCAAAACATTCAATATCGTGCACATCATCATTCGCAAAGGGGTTGCTATTCATTAATAATATGGGTGATAAGAATGCACCTTTTTGAGCATCGGCATCCATTACTTCCACACTATCCAGCGAGCCGTAAACAATTTGTGAAGTGGCCAAAAGCTTCTGTACATTTTCACGTACACCTTTACGCTGGTCTAAACCGGCTAGCGCACCCATGCGCACTTTTTCATTCAGCGGGTTACCAATGGTGGTTTGCGCCAGCGCATTGCCAAGTGCCATCTGCACATCTTCCAGTAGGTGCTGGGGTACAAATATGCGGCGGATGGCGGTACATTTTTGCCCTGCCTTTACAGTTATTTCCTTGCGCACTTCTTTAATGAAAATATCCCACTCCGGCTTGTCGGGCGTAACATCTTTGCCCAGCACTATGCAATTGAGCGAGTCGGCCTCCATGTTAAAAGGCACACTTTGTTCTAGAATATTTTTATTGCCTTTCAGCATCAGCCCGGTGGCTTTAGAGCCGGTAAAAGTGACTACATCCTGCGCGGTAACTAAATCCAAAAGATTGCCAGCGCCACCGCAAATAACCTGCAGTGCGCCTTCGGGTAAAATGCCAGAGGCGATGATTTCTTTGGCCACCGCTTCGGTTAAATAGGAAGTTACCTGCGCGGGTTTTACAATGGCAGGCACACCGGCCAGCCAGTTAACCGCGCACTTTTCCAGCATGCCCCAAATAGGAAAATTGTAGGCATTGATGTGTACGGCCACGCCTTCTTTGGGTACCAATAAGTGATGCGCCATAAAAGAACCGCCTTTGCTTAAGCCAATCGCTTCGCCATCGGTACAGTAAGGCAAATCGGGAAACTTGCGGCGCAGCGATGCGTTGGCAAACAAATTACCAATACCGCCTTCAATATCAATCCAGCTATCGGCACGCGTGGCACCAGAGAGGTAACTAAGCTCGTAAAACTTTTCCTTTTGCGCCATCAGGTGCATGGCCAATGCTTTCAGCATTCTGCCGCGTTCATGAAAGGTCATCTTGCGCAAAGCGGCATTACCTACGGTGCGGCCATATTCTAACATTTGTTCAAAATCCAAGCCTTGTGATGTAGCGGCGTAAATGGGATCGCCGGTTACGGCATTGTATAATATTTGCCCGTCGCCGTCGCCTGTTATCCAATTGCCGGCTACATAATTTTCTAATTTTTGCATGGTGCAGGGAATTATTGTATTTGTATGGTGGTAACCAAACAGTTTTAAAAAACGTCTCTTTTTCCTTTTAAATTTTTTGAACCAAATTGAATGAAACACTCAACTTACCGCAACACCAAACTGACGTAAATGATGCACCGCATGCTTGTACAGCAGTTGCACATTCAGGTTGTAGTCTAATTCACCAAAAATAGGATTGGTAGTGGTAAGCTGTTGGTTGGCGGCAAACACTTCGAAAAAGTAATCCAGCTCGGCCTGCAATTTGTCCAGCGCCTTATGAATGGTAGGCTGGCGCACCGGTGCCGGCACTTCGGGCATGATGGGATTTTTTGTGTTTTCGCGGAAAGGCTTATCGCTGCGGATAAAGTCGTGCATTTTGGGCAGGTGCTCCTCGAGTGTAACTACTGGTACATTAAGCTTTCCGGAGGCCACACGCACGGCGTCCACAAAGTGCTCTATCATCTGCTGCAGCGTCATTTTACCCCATTGCGGCGGCGTATCGGAGGGCAACTCACGCAAAAGAGGCACAAAACGTTTTTGAAGAAATTGTTCTTTAGTGGCGTTCATATAACAGGCAATTACAGAACGCCAAATTAGCGCATTTTTACCAGCAATGCTTTATTCGGAAACAGAAGAAGACTGCGCGGCCATCTCGGTTTCGATGCAGTTGCGCAGTGCGGCAAAAATTTCGTCTACCGTGCCTTCGCCTTGTATGCGCTCCAGCTTGCCCATTGCCTGGTAGTGGCTGGCAACAGCTTCGGTTTCGGCTTTGTACACCTGGTAGCGTTTGCGAATGATGCTTTCGTCGCGGTCATCGGGGCGGTTGCTGGTTTCGCCGCGCAGCAGCAGTCGTTTTACCAGTTCTTCTTCCGACACTTCCAGCGCCAGCACTTTGCAGATAGCGGTTTTTTTGAGCGACAGCAGCTTATCCAGCGCTTCAGCCTGCGCCACGGTGCGCGGAAAGCCATCAAACAAAAAGCCTTTGGCGCCGGCATGTTTTTCCAGGCTGCTGCCTATCATGCCAATCACCACTTCATCGGGTACCAGCTGGCCTTTTTCCATAAAACGGCTGGCTTCTTGCCCCAGGGGCGTTTTTTCGGCAATTTCGCGGCGCAGCAGGTCGCCGGTGCTCAGGTGCACCAATCCAAACTGCTGAACTATTTTTTCTGACTGCGTACCTTTTCCGCTGCCCGGAGGGCCAAACAATATCAAATTGAACATATGTAGCTTGCTAAACCTTAAGCAACAAATATAACCATTTGTGGCGGAAGTAGATGAAAACGTTGTGCCGCAAGGCTTTGCAGCATTAGCATTTTCTTACAAAACCAAAAGGCTTCTTTATTCGTATCTTTAAAAACAAGAATGAAACGTATGAAAAGAAGCCTCCTTTTGGCCGTGCTGGCATTTTCCTTGCAGTTTTGCAATTCACAATCAACCCCCGCAAAAATGAATACAGAAGAAAATAAAAAAACAAACCCTGTTTACAGCAATAACGACACCAGTAAAGTAGAGCTGAGCGATGAGGAATGGAAAAAGATTTTACCTAAAGACGTGTACTATATAGCGCGCCAAAAAGGTACGGAGCGCCCGTGGAGCAGCCCGTACGAAACCTCGAAAGATAAAGGCACCTTTTATTGTGCCGTGTGCGGCAATGCCCTGTTTATAAGCGATGCCAAGTTTGAAAGCGGCTGCGGCTGGCCGAGTTTTTACCAGCCCATCAGCAAGAGCAGCATTATTTACACACCCGATAACAGCCATGGCATGACGCGCACCGAAGTGCAGTGTGGCCGCTGCAAAAGCCATCTGGGACACGTGTTTGACGACGGCCCGCCCCCTACCGGCCTGCGTTACTGCATTAATGGCGTAGTGCTCGATTTTAAAAAAGCCAAAGAAGCGGAGGAGAAGTTTAAGAAAGAACAGTAAGCGTGCGCAATGAAATATTAAAAATGTAAAAGGAAAAATGGAGGTTTCTAAAAACGTCTACTTTTTCTTTTAATAAAGAAGATTGAGCCACACAGCAGCTACCGTTTTTACATTTTGAATTTTTCATTTTTCATTAAAAAATAAAAGGAAAAAGAGACGTTTTGCCCAAAACGTCTCTTTTTCCTTTTGATGCTTTCTTATACCATTACACTTATTTTTTCTCCAGCTGGCGGCGCAGTTTTTCTTCCACGCTTTTAAGCAGCGGCATCCATTCGTCGCCGGAGTCGGAGGCAAACACATCGGGGCCGGGCACGCCCAGGCGGATGTTGATATTTTTTGTGTTGGTGCTTTGCCCGCGCTCAATGGCCATGTGCACATCTACCCACACTATTTTGGCATAGCGGCTCAGCTTGGTCAGCATCTCGCGTACGCGTAATTGTATTTCATCGCCAATCGTAATGTCCACGGCCTGCACGTCAATCTTAATGCCTTCGTAATTTTCTGTATAATTCATAATGCTTCTTTTTATTAAAATAAACCTTTCTATTTAACTACAAAAAAGAGTGCCACGGTGTTGAAATTTTAAAGAATTAAAAATGAAAAAAAGCTTTATGGCATAATCGCATTACAATGGAATAATTTACTTAAAAGGAAAAAGAGACGTTTTATTCTCTATGACTTTGAAAAATGAGAACGTGTAACAAAACCTGTGCATAAAAACGTCTCGCTTTCCTTTTACATTTTTCATTCTCACAAATCGGTATGCCTTGCCTCTACCGGTGCGCCAAAAAACAGGCTGCCTTTCTGATTAAAATCGGCTACGGAATCGGTGGTGTAAAACAGTCGTTCACCGCTTTTGGTAAGCTGCGCTTCTATTTCGGGGTGGCGCTGCAGGTAATCTTTCAGGCTATGAGCCACTATTTCTCCCTGCGATACTACCTGCACCCCGGTGGGCACTTCTTTTTCAATGGCGCCTTTCAGCAGCGGGTAGTGGGTGCAGGCCAGCAGCAGCGTATCTACATCGGGCGCTGTGGCTAAAAGGCTTTTCAGGTGTTTTTGTACAAAGTATGTTGCGCCCTCGCCTTCGTGCTCGCCATTTTCTATCAGGGGTACCCACATGGGACAGGCCTCTTGTGTTACTTTTAGTTGCGGAAAAGCTTTTTCTATCTCCAGCACATACGAGTGGGACTGTACCGTACCTGTAGTGGCTAAAATGCCGATGCTGCCGGTTTTGGAGTAGGCCCCGATAACCTCGGTAGTGGGGCGAATAACACCCAGCACGCGCGCGTGGGGTGCCAGCCTTTGCAGGTCTTTTTGCTGAATGGAGCGCAGCGCCTTAGCCGATGCGGTGTTGCAGGCCAGTATAATGAGCGGGCAGCCCTGCTGCAGCAGCCACGCTACACTTTGCAGCGTATAGCGGTACACCGTATCAAACGAGCGGTTGCCGTAAGGTGCACGCGCATTATCGCCTAAATACAAATAATCGTATTGCGGCAGCTGCGCCACCAACTCCTTTAACACGGTAAGGCCGCCAAAGCCTGAATCGAAAACACCAATAGGATGCATGCGCTAAAGATAAGTGAGTTTGTAGTTTGTGATTTTTAGTTTGTAGTTGGGCGTGAAAAGTAGACATAGACAGCTTCAAAACGTCTCTATTTCCTTTTAAGGTTCATGGTTCATAGTGGATGGTTTATGGTAAAAAACCAGTTCGTTTTAAATCTCTTTCTTCTTTTTTTAATCTTTATATCGTAACTCAAAAACGTCTCTTTTTCCTTTTATAAGAATACATGCTTTTTGTATCACGTTTCACCTCTCACGTCTCACATTAAAAAACGTCTCTTTTTACTTTTAAGCCCAAAATCTACTCCTATCATGGGTAAAAAAAATCCTGCGCAAAGGCAGGACTTTTTTTATAAAGGAAGAATTTGTTATTCTGTTTTACCGAGGTGCATTGGCCGTAGCGGGCGGCAGCTTTATGTTTAGCTTTTTGGCTACCAGCGGCAGCAAGTCATCTCCCGGAGGCGCTACCAACAGGGCTTCGGTATTGTGCACATAGGCATAGCCAGCCTCTTTAGCCACTGCTCTTACAGCATCCATCGCTTTGCGGTACACGGGCGCCAGCAGTTGCTCCTGCTTGGCCTGCATTACCTGCTGCGAGTAGCCCTGCCAGTTTTGCAACTGGTAAGATACATTCTGCATATCCTGGCGGTACTGGTTGCGTACGGTGGCCGGAATTTTAGAAGAATCTTTCGAGTTCAGCATGCTGTCTTTGTAGTTGTAATCCTGGATCATTAAAGCCAGTTGCGGCTGTAAAGAGTCAATCTGGAAACGCTGTAAAGTTGTGTCCAACTTTCCAATTTCAGGCATTAAAGAAACCACCTGGTCCATACTGATGTAACCATGTTTTTGGGCGGATGCGCTGCCGGCTGTTACCGTTAATATGGCAGCTAAAAGAAACATTTTAATTTTGTTCATGAGAATGATTTGTAGCTTTTTGTAATGATACGTTTTTGTTGACAATGGTTGTATGACCAGGATGTTTTTATAATTTATTTTAGTTTTTAACGCCCAGCTCTTTCAGCACATCGTCGCTTTTTTCCAGTTTTGGGTCGGCAAATATAACCGTAATTCCTTCGCTTTTATCCAAAATAAAATCGTAACCGCGCTGCACGGCCAGCTTTTGCACGGCGTTGTACACTTTGTCCTGCACGGGCTTTACCAGCTCCTGCCTTTTTTTAAACAGGTCGCCTTCAAAGCCAAAGCGCTGGCGCTGCAGGTCGCGCAGGGTTTTTTCTTTTAAAAACAGCTGGTCTTCGCGTTTGCGCTTCAGTTCTTCGCTCAGCATTACCTGCTCGGCATCAAAGTTTTTGTACATGGTGCGCAGTTCGCTATCCAGTGCATCTATATCCTTTTGCCAGCTGGCGGCCAGGTCGTCTAGCTGCTTTTGCGCGGCTGCATATTCGGGCATTTTTTCCAATATATACTTGGTGTCTATCACGGCGTAACGCTGCGCCGATGCACTGGCGGCAAATAGCATAAAACCGAAGGCAAAAAGCACTATTTTTTTCATATAGCTCTAGCGTTTTAAAGTCTTTTGTTTTTAATTTAAAGTTTACCGGTTCACAGCAAAAACGTCTCTTGCCCCTTTTAACCTGAATATTAGAAATATAATATTGAACATTTAATACATCATTCACCTATTCCTTGTTCTATATTTCAAACGTCTTCAGCGCCTTTTAAAATCAACTTTGAGTATTCACATTTAGTTTATTCTGGTTCAAAGCCCAGCATGAACGTAAAACGCGCTGTGTTTTTCAAACCTCTTTCGTTGGGTCCAAAGCGGTCTAAACCAATACCATAGTCGAAGCCCAAGAGACCAAACATTGGCAGGAAGAAGCGCATACCCACACCCACGCTGCGGCGCAGGCGGAAGGGGTTGTACTCTTTAAACGAATACCAGCCATTGGCCGCATCCATAAAGGCCAAACCGTAGATGGTAGAAGCCGGGTTGGTTACCAGCGGGTAGCGCAGCTCCAGCGAGTACTTATTAAAGATGGTAAAGAACTGCGAAGCGTTGCTAAGGTCGGGGTTAACTGATGGGTCAGAGGTTTGGAACACGGGGTAGCCGCGCAGGGCAATAATGTCGTAGCCCAATAATCCCATGCTGTTGGTAA
>CBDTUH010000020.1:0-20059 GCA_965363375.1 uncultured bacterium | reverse complement strand
GAACTTTGTTTTATTCTACCTAAACTTGTGGTATGAACAGTAAAATATCGGAAGGCGTACAGGTGAGTGTAGAGACGTTTTACCAACAGGATTATTCGAACCCGTTGCAATCGGAATATATGTTTGCCTACCGCATCACTATCGAAAATCACAACCCGTTCCCGGTGAAGCTCCACAGCCGTCACTGGTATATATTTGACTCCAATGGAAGCTATCGAGAGGTTGAGGGCGAAGGTGTGGTGGGTATGCAGCCGGTGATTAATGCCGGCGACGAATACCAGTATGTAAGCGGCTGCAACCTGCATTCGGAAATAGGCCGCATGCACGGTACTTACCTGATGGAGAACATCCATACAAGGCAGTTGTTCGAGGTGAATATTCCCGCGTTCGACATGGTCACACCCTTTAAATACAACTAGCGTTAAAAGGAATTTCAGACGTTTTAGGCAGGCAATTCAAAATGCTTGAAGTTCCTTTTTGTCTTTCCTCCGGCAAAGAAGTGGCGGAAGCATGAGACTCAAACGTGAGCCGTAATAGAATTTTCAAAAGGAAAAACAGACGTTTTTATTAATCCTTTCTTTAAAATATTTAAAAGGAAAAACAGACGTTTACAATCCAACGCCACTTTGAAGTTTGATCGACCCATCTGCGAAATCCTGTATTTTAAAATCCGCGCCATCCGTGATACAAAAGGAAAAACAGACGTTTTCGCCAGCCCATGGCACAGAATTTCTGTAAAAGCTTTCTCAACACGTATACTTTCCTAATTTTGAGCCCTTACAAATAAATTAATGAGGATACATAAAGAAGGCTTTGCTACTATCATTATCTGTACGGTTATATTTTTGGCCATCAACATGGTTGCTTTCAACTTCCTGGAAGAGTCGTGGATCAGCTGGGCCATTGTAATTGCCACATCCGTTGTTCTGGTTTTTATCTTTTCCTTTTTTCGCATACCGGCCCGCCTGTTTACAGAGGGCGACGATGTGATAATAGCGCCCTGCGATGGCACCGTGGTGGTGATAGAAGAAGTGCAGCCCGATGAGTACTTTACCGATAAGCGCCTGCAGCTTTCTATCTTTATGAGCCCGCTGAACGTGCACGTAAACCGCAACCCCGTAAGCGGCGAGGTGGTGTACAGTAAATACCATCCCGGCAAATATTTAGTAGCCTGGCACCCTAAATCCTCTACCGAAAATGAGCGCCACACCGTGGTGTACAACTGCGACGGCCGCGAGGTGCTCACCAAGCAGATAGCCGGCGCACTGGCCAAGCGTATTGTCAACTACCTCAAGCCGGGTATGGAAGTAGAGCAGGGCAGTGAGATGGGCTTTATCAAATTCGGCTCCCGTGTGGATCTTTTTCTGCCGCTGGATGCAGAAATTAAAGTAGAGATGAACCAAAAGGTAAAAGGCGGCGTAACCGTGCTGGCCACGTGGTAGGCTTTGAAAAAAAGCGTAACTTAATAGTGTAAACACCTTTTGTTGAAACCGGCATCCGCCCGTTTCCGTATCTCACCTGCGCCAATGGGCGGCTGCGGGTTCCATCTGACCTTTAAAATTTTTTCAGATGAAGAAAAAGATCCTGCTGCTGGCCGCTGCCGGCCTGATGGCCTCCGCCACCATTGTTGCTGCTACCTTTAGCACCGGCAACAAAACCGAAAAGAAAGAAAAAAAAGAAGTGGTGAAAGAAAAAAAAGAGGTTACCAAAAAGAAAAGGAATTGCGGCAGTTACTACCTGTAACGGCAAACTTTAAAAAAAGCCCCGCGCTGATAGCCGGGGCTTTTTTTATAAAATACTTTGCAGCTCTTTTAAATGGTATACTGTGTAAGTAGGTTTGATAGTAGGCGGCTTGTTCAAATGGTTTACATGCACGCTGTCCATACCTACACTTTGCGCACCCAGTATATCTATCTCCGGGCTGTCGCCAATCATGATGCTTTCATTAGCGTTTGTTCTGGCTTTGCCCATCGCGTATTCAAAAATCTCGGCCTGCGGTTTCAGGCTGTTGCTGCCTTCCGATGTTACCACGTGCATAAAGTAGTGTTGCAGGTTGCAACTTTTAAGCTTGCTGTGCTGCGTGGCTTCAAACCCGTTGGTAATAAGGTGCATGCTGTAACCTTTCGCTTTCAGGTAATCCAGCGTTTCAATTGTGTCCGGAAAAAGCAACGTGCGCGTGGGCAGCAACTGCAGAAACATATCGCTCATTTCGCGCGTAAGTGCCGCATCCGATACTTTAAAATCAAGCAGCGTAAGCATCATGCGCTTCATGCGCAACTCATCCTGCTTGATGTAGCCTTTGCGATAGCGCTCCCAAAGCTTTTCGTTGTGCGCCAGGTAGGAGGTATGAAAAAGGTCAAAATCTATTACACCCCGCTCGGTCAGCTTCAGGTCGGTATGCATTTGCCGCAGCGTTTCGCGGGCGTTGGCGTCAAAGTCCCAAAGGGTATGGTCAAGGTCAAAAAAAATGTGTCTGTATTTCATATTCGGTATCCGGTAAATGTGGGCTAGCTTTGAAGGGTGCAAGATAAGTAAACCCTCAACCCAAAAAGTATGTACGCTGTTGTTACCGGTGCCTCGCGTGGAATAGGAAAAGCCATTGCCCGGATTTTTGCCCTGAACGGATATGATCTGCTGCTGACTTCGCAAAACGAAAGCACCTTATTGCAAACGGTAGATAGCCTGAAAAAAGACTTTCCGGATGTAACAATAGATGCGCAGGCGCTCGATATTGGCGTTAAGCAAAAAGCTATTTTATTTGCCGAATGGGCTGCCAATAAATCCGATACAATAGATGTGCTAGTAAACAATGCCGGAACATTTTTGCCCGGCAATGTAAGCGAGGAGGAAGATGGGACGCTGGAGAAAATAATGGAAGTAAACCTGTACAGCGCCTACCACATCACCCGCGCGCTGCTGCCTAAAATGAAAGCGCAGGGGCATGGCCACATTTTTAACATGTGCTCTATTGCCGGTTTGCAGGCTTACCCCAACGGCGGTTCCTACAGCATCAGCAAAGCGGCGCTGCACGCTTTTTCTAAAAATTTAAGACAGGAGCTGATGCCGCACGGCATTAAAGTAACAGCGGTTATTCCCGGTGCGGTGTATACCGACTCGTGGGCGCCGTTTGTAGGGCCGGAGCGTATTATGGAAGTAGAAGACATTGCGCAGATGGTGTTTGCGGCCAGCCGCCTGTCGCCACAGGCTGTGGTGGAAGATATGATACTGCGCCCGCAGCTGGGCGATATGTAGTTTGATGTTTTAAAGAGGATGCTGACCGCTCAGCGGCATGTTTCAACACTTCATCTATAAAACGTTTCCAGGCCCTTTTAAAATAGTGCATATTCACTATCCATCCGGCGCACCCAGAAATGAAAACGTCTTCAAAACCTTTTAAATCTTTACAATACCTGTAAATGAAAAAGTGGGCAGCGGTGTTTCTGATTTTTTTACCGGCCATGGCATTGTGGGCGCAGCGCGCCGTGCAAACCCTGGTGCCGCAGCAGCCCGTTAATGTTGGCGAAGCCTTCCAGGTGCAGTACGTGGTGTACGAGCTGGAGGATTTTCAACACCTGAAAACGCCTGATTTTGGCGCTCAGTTTAAAGTGGTAAGCGGGCCTGCGCTGTACAGCGGCAACGTAATAAAAGGCGGACGAAACATACCGGTGCAAAACTTCAGCTACACATTAATACCGCTGCAAAAAGGCCTGCTTACTGTGGCCGGCGCCACCGCCATTTATACCAACAAACAAATTGAAGCGTCTTCAGTTTTTGTTAGCAGCACGGCTTCCAGCAACAAGGCAAATACAACTCAAAAAGCCATGCAGCGGCCTGTTACTGAAAAAGACCCGATACTGATAAAAACAGAGATTGGGAAAAAGGAATGCTACGTAGGCGAGCCGGTAACGGCCACTTTTACGCTGCTGTCGAAAGTAGTAACAGCATCGGAGGTTATAAAAAATCCGGGTTTTTATGGCTTTAGCGTGGTGGAAATGCCGGCTGATGTTGCCACATTGGAAGGCGATTACACGGGCGGCTACGAAAAGCACCAGTTGCGCAAAGTGCAGCTGTACCCCATGCAGGCTGGCCGACTGCTGATAGACGAAATGACAGTGCACAACCTGGTGCAAAGTATAGATGCGGAAGGCAACGCCGTGCACCGCGAGCTGCTGCTTACCTCCACGCCGCAATACATTCATGTAAAGCCGCTGCCCAAAGAACCTGTTGCCCATTTTGCAGGTGCGGTAGGCCGCTTTGCGGTAAAAGCCAAACTGAAAGTAGACGAACTGCCTGTTGGCCGCACCGGGCGGCTGCTGCTAACGGTAAGCGGCGCCGGCAATTTTTTGCAGCTGCCCATTCCCGAAGTGGCCTGGCCCGCGCATATAGAAGGCTTTGACCCGCAGGTAACCGAGCAATTGCAAAAACACGCGGTGCCCGTTGCCGGCCGCAGGCAATACGAGTACACTTTTACGGCCGACAGCGCCGGCCACTATGCCATACCACCCGTGGTGTTTACTTATTTTGACCCGCAGCAGGAAAAGTACAACACCGTAGCCACCGACAGCCTGCACCTGACCGTAACGCCGCAAAAGGAAAAAAAGACGTTTTTTAAAAGTGATAATAAAAGCAATGGGCCAGGCCCTTACACCTGGTGGCTGCTGGCGGCAGTTGTATCCATTTTGTTTTTAGGCATCTTTTGGCTGGCGCGCCGGCGAAAGGAAAAAAGACTGGCGCCACTGATGAGCCGTCCGCTTACGGAACCCCAAAACGATTATGCACAGCAACTAAAAAATCTTTCTCCAACCCAAAAAGAACTAAAGAAGTTTTACAAAGATGTGCAACAACTGCTGTTGAAGTTTTTAAAAGAAGAGCATGGTATTTCTGCTGGTGCTTCGGGCACGGTGGTACAGCAGCTGGCGCAGGCGCCTTTTACACAACAGCAAAAAGAAACGCTGCAATCTATACTGGAAGAATGTGAGCAGGTGCAATATTACAATGCCGTGCCTGCGGTGCCTTTTACCGAGCTGCGGCAAAAAGCCGCGGAAGTGGTGCGCCAGCTGCAAAAGAGTGCCTAAAAAGTTTTAAAAGGAAAAAGAGACGTTTTGAGAATTTACGATTTTAAGGAAAGCATTAAAAGAAAAATCAGACGTTTGCTTATGTAATAAATGGGGTAAATTTGATATCATAACCATAAGGTTGTTCTTTTGGTGGTTCGTCCGGTTCGGTATCAAAAAGTTGAATTTCTCCAGTCACGTCAAAACCAATATGTTTCCCAATTGCCTGAATCATATCAGCAGCTTCTTCATCTGAAGAGGCCCAGGTTTTCATACTCATAAAAGCATTGCCTGGCGGACAATCAAAACCTTCTTCAAGTTCTCCAGCTATTCCTTCTGCAATAAGGGTTATATGTTTATAAGGCGTTTGCAGCTTGCCATACCGAAGCTTTAACTTCCAGTCTTTTTCAGATGCTTCCATTACCCAATTTTTTATTTACACGGCGTACTAAAAGGAAAAATAGACGTTTTGAACTTTGCTGTCAACTGTCATCTGTCCTCTGTCAACTGATTTACTCCGCGTACTTATAGCCCACGCCGCGCACGGAATGAAAGTACTTGGGGTTGCGGGAGTCTTCTTCAAAATACTTGCGGAAGTTGAGGATAAAATTATCAATAGTGCGGGTGGTAGGGTACACATTGTAACCCCAAACCGACTGCAGTATTTTTTCGCGCGGCACCACTTCGTTTTTGTTTTCGATGAGCAGCTTCAGCAGCATTGCTTCTTTCTTGCTCAACTGCAGCTTTTCGCCGTTAGCGGTTTGGGCTTCCTGCGCTTTAAAATCGATGGTATTGCCGCCAAACGAATAGGTGTCGCCAACGCTGGATTTTTCCTGGATCTTTTTGTTTTTGTTGATCAGTTTTTGAATGCGCAACATCAGCTCCTCCAGGTCGAAGGGCTTGGTGAGGTAATCGTCGGCACCTTTCTTTAAGCCAGTTACGCGGTCGGCGCTGGTATTTTTAGCGCTTAATATTAAAATAGGAACATCGGTGTTGGTAAGCCTAATGTTCTGCGTTACACCAAAACCATCGATCTGCGGAATCATCACATCCATAATAATGAGGTCGAAGTATTCGTTCTGCACGGCATGCATGGCTTGTGCGCCATCAAACGCAGATGTTACCGAGTAGCCTTCCAGTTCCAGGTTCAGTTTCAGCGTTTCGTGCATGTTTTCTTCGTCTTCTACCAGTAATATGGAAGGTTTTGTTTCCGTCATTTTTTAGGCGTTGAATTGAACAGTAAAAATAGTGCCTTGCGGCAAATTGTCGGTTACCTGTATGGTGGCGTGGTGCGCTTCGGCAATCTGTTTGCAAATGTAAAGCCCCAGGCCGGTGCCTTTGGTGGTGCGGGTTTGCTCATTTCCAATGCGGTAAAATTTCTGAAAAATGAGTCCCTTTTCCACATCGGCAATGCCCATGCCTTCATCTTTTACCTGCAATATGTTTTTAGTTCCCTGTGTGTGCAGCTGCACTACAATGGTTTTTTCCTTTGCCGAATATTTGTTGGCGTTTTCCAGCAGGTTGCTGATTAATAATTTCAGCAGCAATCCATCACCCACAATCACCACATCATCTTCAATTTGCAATTGCACATCCCTGTCGGGGTAGCGGTTGCAAAACTGTTTTACTTCACTTTTCAGCAGGTCGGAAAAATCCATTTCATCTTTAGAGGTGCGGTAGGCTTTTCCATCCAGCTGCGAGGAGATGAGGATGTTGTTAATAAGCATATCCAGCCGAAGTGTTTCCTGCAGGCTGGTGTTAATCAGCTTTTGTTGCTTTTCGGCATCCAGGTGGTAGCGCTTAAGGGTTTCAAGATTTAACCGCGCTACAGAAATAGGCGTTTTCAGTTCGTGCGTTACAGCCATCACAAAATTCTGCTGCTGCTGTTGCAGGCCCAGCTGCCGCCGCACCGAACGGTAAATGTAGACCGCACCAAAAATGATCAGCAAAAGGAAAATAATGCCTTCGCCAAAGTACTTGATATCGTTGCGTCGCTTTTCGTCACCAATTTTAAAATAAGCCTGTTTGTAAGCATCTGAAGAAGTGTCGGGGTGGGCTTGTTGTACTTGTTGCTTTTGCAACGAATATATTTCGCCGGTTTGCTGGCGCAGCAAAAAAAACCACCAGATAATGGCCGCTACAATGTAAATTAAAAGTATCCAGAAAACAGCAGTGGTAATGGCCAGCCGGCGCCGGTTTTTATCTGTGGTCATGGCCTTTTATTTTTTCTCGATGCGCAGGCCCACATTCATTACATGCTGCAGCGGGTCTTCGCGCATGGTTTGCTCAATGGTAAACGTATACTTGCCAGCGCGGTTAAAGTAAAACGTATCGTTGGCCGGCGGTGTTAGCGGTATGCGATGGGCATACAGGTCATCCATACCTTCGGCCAGCCAGCCCTTTTCGTTGGTGGCTAGCTGCAGCTCGTAAGGCACGGTTGATGTTTTGCCATCAGGACTTTGTCTGTGCACGTTCACCCAAATGTTATTATAACCATACCTATTGTTGTGGCGCAAAATTAGGAACAGCTGGTAAGGTGCCGTGGTATCGCTAATGTCAAATGTAAAAGAAGGTTTGTAACTGCTTTGCCAGGCCTGACCCGGAACGGCCAACACTTTTTCGTACAGGTCTATCTTGGTGCAGGCAGCCAGCAGCAGCATGCAAAAAAAAATGGTCAATAATGGCTTTTTGGCCAAAAGGAAAAACAGAGGTTTTAACGGCTTCATCTGCGGCAAAACTATTGTTTATAAAACGTTCAGTATTTGTTCTTTTGCTTTTTCCAGTTCGTCTTTCATCAGCACCACGCATTTTTGAATGGAGGCATCGTAAGCCTTGGCGCCGGTAGTATTTATTTCACGTCCTACTTCCTGCAATATAAAAGATAACTTTTTTCCTTTGCTGTCTTCGCCTTCTTCCAGCACCGATGCAAAATACTCCAGGTGGTTTTTCAGGCGTGTTTGCTCTTCTGTAATGTCTATTTTTTCGATGTAGTAAATCAGTTCCTGCTCCAGCCGGTTACCGTCATAATTTTCTTTGCCTACATTATCTTCCAGCAGGCGCGTAATGCCTTCGCGTATTTTTTGCTGACGCAGCGGTTCCAGCTCTATCACTTTATTCTGTTGCTCTAGTATGTTGGCCATGCGCAGTTGCAGGTCGGCTTTTAAGGATTTGCCTTCTTCCTGCCGGTGGTTGTTGAGGTTGTCGATGGCGGTTACCAAAATACTTTTAAACTGTTGCCACTCTGCATCGGTAAGTGTTTCGCTGGTAGGCGTTATTACTTCGGGCAGTTTAATGATGGTGCTTAAAAGATTGGAAGTATCCAGGCCCAGTTCGGTACTCAATTGCGATAGTGGTTGAAAGTAAGCGCGCGCCAGGTCGGTATTAATGGTGATGGGTTTGGCGTTGCCGGTTTCTTTCAGGCTGATGGTGCAGTCTACCGTGCCGCGCAATAGCTTTTCGGAAAGTATTTTACGAATGTCAAATTCAAACGGCTTTAAAAACGCGGGCATTTTCAGCTGCAGGTCAAACTGTTTTCCGTTGAGCGATTTAATGTCTATCAAAAAAGTTTTATCACCAGCAGTGTTCTCTGCTCTTCCAAAACCGGTCATTGATTTAAGCATGCATTTGAATTTAATAGCGGTAAAGTTATTTGAAAAAGGCCAGCAATCAGCAAGCTGTTTTAGCCCGGTTAGGGGCAACAAAAAGCCCCGCAAAAAGCGAGGCTAATATGTAGATGGGTTAGTAAGTACAGGAAATAAAAAATTTCCTTACACAATATTAAAAATAATTTTTCCATACTAAAAAAAATAACGCTCTTTTTTATTCACATTTTTTTTCGTGCATTGTGAATAGATATCAAAAACGAGATAACACAAACATGTTTTTTAGCAAAAAATGATAACAGAAAATCATCAATGATGCTTGTTTCAAAACGTCTCTTTTCCCTTTTAAGTTTTTAGATGAAATCATAAATTCTAGATCGTATGTCGTAAATCCAAAACGTCTGTTTTTCCTTTTAGCTTTCCAGCGTCGTAATCCCTTTTTGCATTTTACGTTTTGCGTTTTGAACTTTTTTAAAACGTCTTAAAATCCTTTTGCCGCAAAGGTTTCAGCGTACAAGCATTGCGCCCTTTATCTTTGCCAAAATATTTTCTATGCGTTTTGAAAGACCGGTGCCAATCACGCAAATTGCAGAACTGATAGGCGCTACTATTATAGGCGAAAGGGAAGGTGCCGCTGCCGGCATCAACGAGATACATAAAGTGGAAGAAGGCGACCTGGTATTTGTTGACCATCCGAAGTATTATCAAAAGTGCATCAACTCCGCAGCTACTTATATTATCATTAATCAACAAACCGATTTTCCACCACACAAGGCACTGCTGCTGGTAGACGAACCTTTTGAAGCTTACCTGAAAATTGTTCAACACTTCAGGCCGTTTGAGCCGCTTACCAAAAACATCAGCGAAAAAGCTTCGATTGGAGAAAATACCACCATTATGCCCGGCGCCGTTATTGGCAACCATGTAAGCATTGGCAGCAATACGGTTATTTATCCCAACGTGGTGATTATGGACCACTGCACCATTGGCGATAATGTAATTATACAAGCCGGAACCGTGATTGGTTCGGATGCGTTTTATTATAACAAGAAGACGAACAGGGATGTGCATTATAAAAAGATGCTGAGCTGCGGGCGCGTGATAGTAGAAAACGATGTGGAGATTGGTGCTGCCTGCACGATAGACCGTGGTGTAAGCGGCGATACCATTATTGGTGCGGGTACCAAGCTCGATAACCAGGTGCACATTGGCCACGATACGGTAGTGGGCAGGAACTGTTTGTTTGCAGCGCAGGTAGCTATTGCGGGTGCCACCACTATTGAAGATGAAGTGATACTGTGGGGGCAGGTAGGCGTAAATAAAACACTGACCATTCATAAAGGTGCAGAAGTATATGCGCAGAGTGGTGTGGGCGGCGACCTGGAAGGCGGTAAAAAATACTTTGGCTCGCCGGTGGAAGATGCGTTGCAAAAAAAGAAAGAGCTGGTGTGGATGCGCCGCATACCCGAACTGTGGGAAAAAGTAATGGATCCTAAAAAAATAAAATAGGGCTCCTTCGACAGCTGCATTTTAAAACGTCTCTTTTCCCTTTTAATGTAAAAAGAAAAGAGACGTTTTTTATAGATAGATGTTTTACTGGCTCACGCTTCCGTCGTTGGTGCCTACGTCGATAGTGTTGGTGCTGTCGGGTATGTTGCCGTTTACGTTTTCAACCGCAGGTGCTGTTTTTACCGTAGAGTCGCTTTCTGCCGATGCTTCGTTGCTGTTGTTGTTGCAGGCTGATGTTGCTGTAAAAAGCAAAGCCATAACCAATATCTTTTTCATATGCTGGGTTTTGTTGGTTAAAAAGGGTTTTTGAAAGGTTATATGCAATTTGCCTGCCCAAACGGTGTGAAGCAGATTTTTCAAGGTGAAAATGAAAAATGGAAAATGTAAAAGGGAAAAGAGATGTTTCGTTTTTTAGTTACTCCATTTCGACTTTTCTTATTTGCTCAAAAGGAAAAACAGACGTTTTCCCTTTTGTTCTCCGTTTTAATAAGCACTTGCCTTGTTCAGCAATTCTATATCTTCTTTGCTTAACTGCAAGGTTGTTGCTTTTATTAATTGGTGCAGTTGCTCCATGCTGGTGGCGCTGGCAATAGGTGCTGTTATGAAGGGCTGCGCTATCAGCCAGGCCAGCGATACCGTTGCTGCATTGGTGCCCCTCTTTTCGGCTACTTCGTCCAGAGCTTTTAAAATGCGGAGGCCACGCTCATTGAGGTACTGCTTTACAATGCCGGCGCCACGGGCGCTTTTGTCCGCATCTGCTGCGGTGCGGTATTTACCGCTTAAAAAACCGCTGGCCAGCGCATAGTAATTGATAACGCCTAAATTTTCCGCTTGGCAAATAGGTAAATATTCCTGCTCAAATTTTTGGCGGTGGTACAGGTTGTATTCGGGTTGCAGCGTTTGATATTGAGGTAGGCCCGATTGTTTGCTAAAGTTGATGGATTGCTGCAGCCGCTGCGGGCTTAGGTTAGAAGCGCCAATAGCTCTTACTTTTCCTTCTTTTACCAATTGCGCAAATGCTTCCACTGTTTCGCTCACGGGCGTTACTTCATCGTCCCAATGGGCCTGGTACAGGTCGATGGTTTCTACCTGCAGGCGCCGCAGGCTGTCTTCCGCAGCTTTTAAAATATAGGCCTTCGACAGGTCTTTTTTGCCACCGGGAAAAGCACCGCCCACTTTGGTGGCAATTATTACTTTATTGCGTTTGCCACTCCTTTTAAGCCATTTGCCAATGATGGTTTCACTTTCGCCGCCCCTATTGCCCGGCGCCCAGTGCGAATAGTTATCTGCCGTGTCTATTAAGTTAAAACCGGCATCGGTAAAAGCATCTAAAAGTTCGAAAGAAGTTTTTTCATCGGCTGTCCAGCCAAATACATTACCACCAAATGCCAGGGGCGCCACCTGCAGCCCGCTGTTGCCTAAAGGTCTTTTATCCATGCTTCGTTTGTTGTGGTTCGGGAAAGTGATTGTAAAAAAATGGAGTGGCGGCCGGTGCTGCAAAAGTAATGCAAAGCCCGTTGCGGCTGCTTTCCACCTGCAATGGGCGTGCTATGGCTGCCACTGGCCGACAAAAAACAGGCTTTTGGCTAAGCCGTTTGCAACTATTTTATCTTTTTTGAACTTTTGCATCCCGTTCTTAAAAACCAATTTCCAAATGTATAATCCCATATCCGCACAATCGCTGAAATCCTTTGTGAAAGTGATCCTGGTTATTGTATTGCTTTTTGTGATCAATAACCTGCTGGCCTAACTTATAAACATCTTCTTTAAAGCCATTGCACCACCGCAATGGCTTTTTGTTTTTAGGTTATACGCAGGTTTTGCCTCCACAACAAACTTAGTGGTAATGGTGATTCCGGTTAATTGATATATTGGTAAAACGTCTCATTTTCCTTTTAACTGATTAATAGCTTGACCAATCAATCGAAACCAAACGTAGGGCCTTCCTTTTACAGCTTTGAATTTTTCTTTTACTAAACGTCTCTTTTTCTTTTTAAGCTTTTCAGTAAAATCGTAAATCCCCAATCGTAATTCGTAAATCCAAACGTCTGTTTTTCCTTTTAAAGCCTGCTAATGTTTATAGGTTACCTCTTTATCAAACTCGATTACGGTTTCGGGCTCATAGTCGTAAGGAAGCCCATCGGCCAGGTTTTTCCAGCTCCAGTAGCCCTGGGCCACCCAGCTACGTTGCTCCAGAAAAAAGCCATTGGGTTTGATAGTGATGGCATCCAGCAGGTCTACATACGAAATCTGCACCGGCACATCCAGTGGCAGGTTGAACTGCTGCAGGTAAGCCTGTTCGGGCTTTTGCTTGTGGTAGGTAATGCTGGCTTTTTTTGGAAACCACAATTCCACATCGCCGGTAATGATATCGGCAAAGTAGTACAGCGAGTCGTAGGGATTGACCAGGCGGTCAAATTTGCGGAGGTCGCGCGTGCTCAGCACATCTACATAAAAACCCTCTTCCTTTAAAGTGCTGTCGTAGTAGGCGCGCAAAAAGTGCAGGCGCGATCCGTAGTAAGCTTTTTTCCGGTTTTCAGCCCACAGGGCCACTTCTTCGGCACTGCCTTCCATGGGCTGAAAAAGACAAAGGCCGCGGTACGAGCTGATGTTGGTGGCATTGTAGTGCACAAACGAATCGAGGCTGTAGCGCAGGTTGTAGCCCAGCGCGCGGTTTTGTATCAGCAGCGGCTCGGTGGCCAGCACTTTTAGTTTGTTGCTTCTTTTATAAAAATAAAACTTCAGCACCTCGGGGTTCAGCAGGGTGGTGCTGTCGGCAAAAGGCGTGGCGCCAATAAAATATTCTAAAAAGAAATCGCCATGTTTTTT
The DNA here is from genome assembly GCA_965363375.1 of uncultured bacterium. GTDB lineage: Bacteria > Bacteroidota > Bacteroidia > Chitinophagales > Chitinophagaceae > Flavisolibacter. The sequence continues at coordinate 7,065 of CBDTUH010000020.1, read as the reverse complement.
CCAGCCGTCGGCCACTTCGTTGCTGGCCGTTACAATTACCTCGCTCATACTGTTATCTCTTTTTTTCAGCTGTATGTGAAGCGTGTCGGTTGTGCCGGCCACTACGTTGCGCTGCGCATTTTCGTAACCCGTGTAGGTAACATTCAGCTCGTAGCCGCCGCGGCCAAAAGAAAGGGCAAATGTTCCCGCACTGTCGGTAACGGCGCCAATGGTAGTGTTTTGGGCAAATACCGATGCGCCCTGCAGCGGCAGGCCCGTTTCGGCGTCGGTAACAGTGCCGCGGATGGTGTGTTGCGCCAGCAACGATGCCGCAGGTAAAACCAGGAGAAGAAGTAGCAAAAGCTTTTTCATAGGCTGCTAAGATAAGTGTAGAAGATAAACGGCGGTAGCGGCGGAAAAGTATAGTAATAGGAAAAAGAGAGGTTTTTAGAGAATGCAAAATGAAAAATGTAAAAGTAAGGCCAGACGTTTTGCAGCACAAAAGTTGTTAATTAATACAAGCGGCGCATTTGCAAAATTATGTATTAATCAACTGTAAAATTTGTGATACAAAAGGGAAAACAGACGTTTTTGATGATGCGATTGCTGCAGCCCCAACGGAGCGTCGCAACGGAAGATGCATCAGGGTACCAATGCCGGAAACCAAATATTTAAAAGGAAATGGAGACGTTTTACAAATGAATTCATTTTTACGATTACCACTACACCAAAAGGAAAAGAGACGTTTGAAAAAGTGAATAAAAAAAGCGCCGCAAGAGGTGCGGCGCTTTTGAAAAAGTATCTAAAAAAGCTTAGAAAACTCTCTTGGTATCAACGGGTTTGCCGTCGGTATCCAGCTCTACCACTTCGTAGCCCAGCGCTTTTACCTTGTCGGCAATAGCGGCTTTATCGCCTACCAGCAGTATGTTCAGTTTTTCTGGCTGAATGTGTTTGCTGGCCACTGCTTTGAGCTGCTCAGGCGTCATGTTCTTCAAAATCTTGTTTTGCTGCTCAATAAAGTTGGCGGGCAGGTTGTAATCAAGTATGCGGCCAATAAACGCAGCTTTCTGGAAGCCGGTTTCGTAGTTGCGGGCATCGCTTTGGGCAATGGCGCTTTGCATAAAAGATACATCGTCCGGCGTAGGGCCGTTTTGCAGGTAATTGTTTACCTCGTTCATTACTTCTACCAGTGCGCTGTCGGTAGCATCGGCCCGAATGCCGGAGGAGAAGCTGAAGCCGCCTGTATATTTATCGCCATAAAAACCGCTGCGGGCGCCATAGGTCCAGCCTTTGTCTTCGCGCAGTTTCAGGTTCAGCCGGCTGTTGAAGTTGCCGCCCAGCATCCAGTTGGCCAGCGTGGCTTTGTAAAAGTCGCCGGTGGCATCGTACTTCAGGCCGGTGGCATAACCTACGCGAAATTCTGACTGTGCCGATTTGGGAATATCTACCAAGTACACTTTTGTTTTATCAACCGTTGGTGCGGCAGCTACATTGGGCAGCGTTATTCTCTTTTTGGGCAGCTTGTTGAGGAAAGCCAGCTTGGGCAGAATTTCTTCCTGCTTGATGTCGCCCACCACTACCACTTTGGCATCCTGCGAGGTCATGTAGCTGTTGTAGTAGTTTTGAATGTCCTGCAGCGTCATTTTCTGGATGCTTTCTTCCGTACCGTTTTGGCTCAGGCCCAGAATATGGTCTGTACCGTAGTTGAGCTTGGCAAATACCGCGCTGGCTACAGCACCTGGCTGTGCTTTTTGTACTTTGAACGACTCCAGTTTTTGCTTTTTCAATCGGTTGAATGCTTCTTCTGTAAACTTGGGGTTGAACATGCGCTCCTGCAGCAGGGCCAGTGTGGCATCCAGGTTTTTCTTCAGTGTTTGCACCGTAAAGGTTATTTCATCGGTACCGCTGTTCACGCTTACGGTAGAACCCAGTTTTTGCAGTTCCATGGTCAGCTGTTCTGCCGTGTAGTTCTTGGTATCTTCGCCCATCATATCGGCAAAATAAGCCGCCAGGCCTACTTTAGACAGGTCGCTTGCTTGCAGCAGGTGACCGCCGGGGATAGAAATAGACAAGGTAACGGTTGGTATTTCGTTGTTTTGGGTACCAATCACTTTTGCGCCGTTGGGCAGGTCTTTACGCCAGAACTCAGGCACTTTTACAAGGGGGCTGGGACCATTACCCGGAATTTTGCTGCGGTCAAAGTTGTCTTTTCCTTTGTTGTAGGTAAGGCCGGCATAACCGTAGTCCGGGCGCATATATCCAGTAGTGTCGATGCTGAAATTGTCGGCAGCAGTTATCAGGGCTTCCTGGCCTTTGGGCACAATACTTAAAATAACAGCATTTTTACCTTTGATGTATTTGTTGTACACGCGCATCACATCATCTTTGGTAACGCTTTGGTACATCTTCAGTAGTTCGGCCATTTTATTGGGGTTGCCGGTAAAAGTTTCAAAGGCTGCCAGCTGGCTTACCTTACCCGATACGCTTTGCAGGCCGTTGATCAGGCTGCTTTCAATACCGCCTTTAAACTTGGTGATGTCATCATCGGTAACGCCGCGTGCCTCAAACGAATCCAAGGCTGCATAATACAGCTTTTCCATTTCGGCCAGCGACTTGCCCGGCGTGGGCATTAGTATCACATGAAACTCGCCGGTAAGCTCCGACGGATAGCTAAAGGTAGATGCCTGCAGCGCCAGTTGTTTTTTGGTGAACTGCTGAAACAGCACCGAGTTGCGGCCCTGGCCCAATACCTGCCCTAAAGCCTGTATGGCAGGCATATCGGGGTGGTAATCCTTAACGGTAGGGTAAGTAATGTTCAGCATGGGCAGACGCGCATAATTGTCGGTGTACGATATATAGCGTGTTTTATCCAGCTGCACCGGCGGCACTGTCACAGGTTTTACTTCGGGGCCACGGGCAATGGAACCAAAATATTTTTCTACCAGCTTTACTACATCAGCCGTTTTTACATCGCCGCCAATGGTGATGGTAGCGTTATTGGGGCCGTACCAGCGGAGGAAAAAGTTTTTCAGGTCATCTACATTCACACGGTTCAGGTCCTCTACGTAGCCAATGGTTTGCCAGGAGTAGGGGTGGCCATAAGGGTACAGGTTTTTATGAATGGTTTCAAAACGCAGGCCGTAGGGCACATTGTCCATACGCTGGCCACGCTCGTTTTTAACCGTAGAGCGCTGGTTCTCAAACTTTTGCTGCGATACGGCATCGAGCAGGTAACCCATGCGGTCGGCTTCCAGCCACAGCATTTTCTCCAGCTGGTTGCTGGGCACAGTTTGAAAATAGTTGGTGCGGTCGCGGTTGGTGGTGCCATTGAGCGTGCCACCGGCCTCGGTTACAATTTTAAAATGCTGTTCGTCGGCCACGTTGTCGCTGCCCTGGAACATCATGTGCTCAAAAAAGTGCGCAAAACCCGATTTGCCGATTTCCTCGCGGGCGCTGCCTACGTGGTAGGTAACATCCATATGCACTACGGGGTCGCTTTTGTCTTCGTGCACAATCAGCGTAAGGCCATTGGGCAATTCATATTTTTCGTACGGGATCACCAGCTCCGATCCCTTTCTGGTTACTTTTTCTACCAGTTTGGCCTGCGCCATGGCCGTACTTGCAAGCAACAGTACAGCACCGGTAAGTACCAATAATCTTTTCTTTAGCATAATAAAATGGAATTATAGTTATCGTTATATAGCAAAGTAAGGTAAATGATGGTACCAAAGGCCACCATTTATCCCCTGTTTGCGCCATTTATATACAGCAGGCGCTGTGGTGAGCACTTTTAGCTTTTCTGCCGCGCCTTTTTTAAGACATTTTGTGAAGTAAATAGGTAACCTGATCGCCTGTAATGGCATCTAATACCAAAACTAACAAAATGAGAAATTTTCTTTTAACAGTAGCCATACTGTTGCAATTAAGCGCTGTTGCGCAAAAAAATTTGGTGCAGCGCCTCGACAGCCTGACCGCCACGTATGAAGCAAACGGCTTTCATGGCGTAGTGCTGGTAGCAAAAGGTGATGACGTATTGTACGAAAAAGCCTATGGGCTGGCCAACTTCGATAAAAAAGTAAAACACACGCCGCAAACCCTTTTCAAAACAGAATCGATAGGTAAAATGTTTACGGCGGTATCCGTTCTGCAACTGGTAGAGCAAAAAAAGTTGCGGCTGGACCAGACCTTGGCAGAACTGCTGCCGCACGTGAACATCAAAAAAGGGGACAGCATAACCGTGCACCACCTGCTAAACCACACTTCCGGCGTTAAAAGCCCCTGGGACCACCCGCAATGGAACTTTAAAAAAGATTATTCAAAAGCAGAACTGCAGCAGGTAATAGAAGAAGTGCCACCCGCGTTTGACCAGCCGGGCAAGGAAATGTTTTACAGCAATTCGGGTTATGTTTTGCTTAGCTGGATCATTGAAAAAGTAACGGGCATGCCTTACGACCAGTATTTTCAGAAAAACATTTTTGACAAGCTGCAAATGACGGCCACCGGCCACCTGAACGACACACTGATGCCTGAAAAAAATGGTGCGCAGCCTTATAAAATACTGAGCAGCAAAAAGTATATTTCGATGAATACGCACATTGGCCCCAAAGCCAGTGGCGCCGGCGGCTGGATATCTACTCCGCGAGACCTGCACCGCTTTATGAGCGCCCTATACGGCAACCGGCTGTTGAAGGCTGAAACCTTTGCGCTAATGCGCAGCGCCAATGGCAACACGCCAGCCCATGAGCGCTACCGTTTTTATGGTTATGGCATCGAACACTTTCATAACACCTATATACCGGGTGTAGATATGTTTGGCCACAACGGCGGCGGTGCCGGTTTTTCGGTAGATGCTTTTATAGATCCTGCTACCGGCTACATTGTTACCTCGTGCACCAACCTGTACCAAAACAGCCGCGCCATTGTGGCCAATTACCTGAGTGCGGCACTGGATAAACCGCTGCAACCTGTGCAGCCGCTGCCCTGGGTAAAAGTGTACGATAAAATTGAAACAATAGGTATTGATGCGTTTACGGCTGATGGTAAAACCATATTAAAAGACCTGGGGCTGGAGATGAATTCAAGAACAATAGTGATGATAAGCGAAGCTATGGAAGAAGCCAAAGACCATCAAACCCGTGCAAAATGGATGACCTGGGCCACAACGCAGTACCCGGAAGAAATAAGACTGCTGATATTAAGTGCCGAAAGCCATAGCAAAATTGGTAACAAAGAAGCGGCACGCAAATATTACGAAGCAGCGCGCACGGAGGGCACAAAAAAGAACGAAACCTGGATTGTAAACCTGGTGGAGGAACGCTTGAAAACCCTTTAATTTCCTTTCGAACTTTTTGGAAATGATCGGAGTGCGAGTGCTGCATCAAGCCTAAATATTAGTGCAAAAAAAACAGCCTGTTTTTTCTAACATAAACCGAACTTACTACCTTAGAAAAAAATTACAAGAATCATGAAAACCTATAACCGGCGCACACACGATATAGACTACCACATACACGGCGAAGAAATGCAATGCGTGGAAGTGGAACTGGACCCCGAGGAAACGGCAATTGCCGAAAGCGGCTCGTTTATGATGATGGATGATGGCATACAAATGCAAACCATTTTTGGCGACGGCGGCGGGCAGGAGCGCGGCTTTCTGGGCAAGCTGATGTCGGCCGGCAAGCGTGTGCTTACGGGTGAAAGCCTGTTTATGACCGCCTTTACCAATGTGGGCCACGGAAAGAAAAAAGTAACCTTTGCATCGCCTTATCCCGGCAAAATTATACCCATGGACCTGGCGCAGCTAGGTGGTAAAATGATCTGCCAGAAAGATTCGTTTTTATGCGCGGCCAAAGGTGTAAGCGTAGGCATTGAGTTTCAGCGCCGGCTGGGCACGGGCCTGTTTGGCGGCGAGGGTTTTATTATGCAAAAGCTGGAAGGCGATGGACTGGCCTTTGTACATGCGGGCGGCTATATTGTAGAAAAGATTCTGGCGCCTGGTGAGTTACTTAAAATTGACACCGGTTGTATTGTAGCTTTTACACCCTCTTGCGATTACGATATCCAATTTGTAGGCGGCATTAAGAACACCATTTTTGGTGGCGAAGGACTGTTTTTTGCCACGCTGCGCGGCCCCGGCAAAGTATGGATTCAATCGCTTCCTATCAGCCGACTGGCCAGCCGCGTGCTGCAGTATGCTACCACCACGCGCAAAGGTGAAGGCAGTATCCTCGGTGGCTTTGGCAACCTGCTGGATGGCGACGGCATGTAAGAAAATGTTCAATTAAAAATGAAGAATTAAAAATGTAAAAAGCCTTGAATAGACAAGGCTTTTTACATGTATCAAAACGTCTCATTTTACTTTTAAATAAAATCCGAAAATTCTTCAATCGTTTTCATCAATCTCAAAACGTCTGTTTTTCCTTTTAAAACCAATCAACTTATCAACTGCATTCAAAACGTCTCTTTTTGCTTTTGAAGTAACTGTCGAATAGCACGACCATTTTTAATTTTTAATTTCATTCTAATTCCCGTTTTTCTTTTCGGCTTGCAGCAGGCGTTCTTCTATCACCTGTGTAAAAGCGTTTTTGGGTATGGCGCCTTTCTGCATCATGGGTGCGCCCTCCATGGGTATAAACAAAAAAGTAGGAATGCTTTGTATGCCAAACAGGGCCGACAGTTCCTGCTCGGCATCTGTATCCAGCTTGTAAATATCTACCTGGTCTTTATACGTTTCCGACAATTCTTCCAGCACAGGCGCTACAGCTTTGCAGGGTCCGCACCAGTCAGCATAAAAATCAATAATGGCCGGTTTGCTGCCTTTAAACTGCCAGGCTTCCGATGCTTCGTAATCAAAAATCTTGTCTTTAAAATCCTGTGTTGTCAGTTGAATTGTAGGCATAATGCTGTTTTTAAGATTTGTAAAATAATAGGTGCACTAAGAACATGCCATAAAACTCCTTACCTATTTAAAAGGAAAAACAGACGTTTTGCCTTTCTATAAAAGATCAATAAATTGAAACCATTAGCAAAAAAGCCAAAAGGAAAAACAGACGTTTGGTGTAAAACAAAAAGAGCAACAGCTGTTGC
>CBDTUH010000019.1:0-20104 GCA_965363375.1 uncultured bacterium | reverse complement strand
CATAGCCGTACAGGGAGAAAACGAATCGAGAATACAAATTGCTAACTCCGAAGCGGCGCGCCGTGAAAGAGAAGCAGAAGCCTTAAAGAAAGCAACGGCTGCCGAAAAAGTACAATCGGCAAAAGCCTTGGAAGAAGCTTATAATGCTGAACGTAAAGCAGAAGAAGCCCGTGCGGAGCGGGAGCGTGCTTATCAGAATGCGAACATTGTAGTAAGTGCAGAAATTGAAAAGCAGAAAGCCATCATTGAAGCGCAAGCAGAAGCCGAAAAAATAAGGGAGCGTGCCAAAGGTGAAGCCGATGCCATTTATGCCAAACTGGAAGCGGAAGCGCGCGGTATGTATGAGATTTTAACCAAGCAGGCAGAAGGTTTGGACCAGATTGTAAAAGCAGCGGGCAACAACCCGAAAGACGCCGTTCTGTTATTGATTTCTGATAAATTGCCCGAACTGGTGCGCATGCAAACCGATGCCATTAAAAATATCAAAATCGATAAAATTACCGTTTGGGAAAATGGCCAGGGTGCTGATGGTAAAAGTTCTACGGCCAATTTTGTATCCGGTTTGTATAAAGCCGTACCTCCCTTAAAAGATATATTCGATATGGCCGGTATGGACCTGCCTAACTACCTTGGTAAAGGGAAAAATGGGGAAGCGCCAGTGGAACTGTTGAATCAGTAACAACCCAATTAATGACTTAAAAGGAAAAAGAGACGTTTTTATAAAACGTCTCTTTTTCCTTTTGTTTTTTACAATCAATACTCCGGTTCTATGCCGGTATAATTATGAGGTGTAATGCTTTTCAATTCTTTCTTTAAGGTTGCTTTTACATCCAAACTATCAATAAAGCTGTGAATGGTTTCTTTATCAATTTTGCCTTTGCCGCGGGTCAGTTCTTTCAACGCTTCGTAAGGATTGGGATATTGTTCGCGGCGCAAAATGGTTTGAATGGCTTCGGCCACCACCGCCCAGTTGTTATCCAGATCCTCATATATCTTTTCATCGTTCAGCACCAGCTTGCCCAGTCCTTTTTCAATGCTTTTAAAAGCTAAAATAGTGTGAGAAAACGGTAAGCCTACATTGCGTAACACAGTAGAATCCGTAAGGTCGCGCTGCAAACGGGAAATAGGAAGTTTGGCAGAAAGGTGTTCGAACAAAGCATTGGCAATTCCTAAATTTCCTTCTGCATTTTCAAAGTCAATAGGGTTTACCTTGTGCGGCATGGCGGATGAACCTACTTCGCCGGCCTTTGTTTTTTGCTTGAAATAATCCATCGAAATATACGTCCACACGTCGCGGCAAAAATCCAGTAAAATAGTGTTGATGCGCTTCATGGCATCAAAGCCGGCAGCCAGGTTATCATAATGTTCTATCTGCGTGGTAAACTGTTGCCGCTGCAGGCCCAGCACTTCATCCACAAATTCATTAGCCAGCGCTACCCAGTCTTTTTTAGGGAAAGCAATATGATGCGCATTAAAATTGCCGGTGGCACCGCCAAACTTGGCAGAAAAAGGAATATTGATCAGCAACTCGATGGCGTTTTCAATACGCTCTACAAACACCATCCACTCTTTACCCAGGCGTGTGGGCGAAGCGGGTTGTCCATGTGTGCGCGCCAGCATGGGAATGTCTTTCCATTCTTTGGCTAATATTTTCAGTTCGGTATTCAGGTTCAGCAGCGCAGGCAGGTATTCAAATTCCATCGCGTGTTTCCAAAGCAATGGAATAGCGGTATTGTTTACATCCTGCGAGGTCAATCCAAAATGCACCCATTCGGTAACATCTTCAGCCGACACTTTCTGCAGCTCTGCTTTCAAAAAATATTCAACGGCTTTTACATCGTGGTTGGTTGTGGCTTCCAGACGTTTTATCTCCTGCGCCTGCTCTACGCTAAAAGTTTCTTTTAGTGTATTCAAATGTTTTTGCGCAGCAGCCGAAAGGGAAAAGAAACCTTTTTTGGAAAGAAAGAACAAGTATTCAATTTCTACCAGCACCCGGTATTTAATCAAGCCGTATTCAGAAAAATATTCATCTAAATGGTGAACCTGATTGCGGTAGCGGCCGTCGATGGCAGAAATGGCAGTAAGTGCGGAAAGTTCCATAATGTTTGATGCGCTGTGGTTTATCTTTGCGGCCAAAATTACTCTATTTGAACAAGATAAAAGTTGGTGCGGTGAGTTATCTCAACACCAAACCTATGCTGCACGGTATAAAGCAGCACCCGGTGCTGAACGATATGGAGTTGATCGAAGATTATCCTGCCAGGGTTGCCCAAATGTTGATTGAAGGAAAAATAGATATGGGATTGGTGCCGGTAGCCATTACCACGCGGTTAAAAGAATGGCATATTGCCAGCAACTATTGCATTGGTGCGGAAGGAGAAGTGGCATCGGTTTGCATTTTTAGCGAAGTGCCCATGGAAAATATTGAAACACTTTATCTCGACTATCAATCGCGCACCTCGGTGCGGCTGGCACAGGTGCTGCTGAAGGAATACTGGAAAAAGAAAGTGCAGATTGTTGATGCAGCGGGTGAAGATTTCAGAAGCGAAATAAAAGGCACTTCAGCTGGTGTAGTTATCGGCGATCGTGCGTTAGAGCAACGCCAAAAGTCCAAATACATCTACGACCTGGCCACCGCCTGGATTGACCATACCGGATTGCCGTTTGTATTTGCTGCTTGGATATCGAATAAAAAACTGCCGCAAACGTTTATTAATGCTTTTAACGAAGCCAATGAATTAGGCATCAGCCAGATAGATGAAGTGGCGGCGCAGCTGCATTTCGAAGCCTATGATATGAAACACTATTTCACTGAAAATATCAGCTACCTGCTAACAGACCAAAAGCGAAAAGGACTGGAGTTGTTCTTGCAAAAAATAAAAGAGATGCAATTGTAAAAACGTCTGTTATTCCTTTTGGCTTTAATCAAATTTTATTAATCTCAGTGATATTAAAAGTGATGAATAAATTTTATATTTAATGCTGTGATATACCAAACTAACTAATTCAGTTGTGAAAACTAGTATCTTAATCCCACTCATATTATGCCTGCTCTTAATGAATCCTCAAAATGGTTTAAGTCAGACTTGCAATAACTGGGGACAGTTTCCAAGCCAGCCATCTTTCATTCGGGTAGGCGACCTGGATATAACTGGAAATAAAATAACAGTTGAAGCACTTATAAACAGAACAGCGCCTTGGAATGGCATTGACTTATTTCAAGGTGATGTTGTTTCAAAACATGAAGATCCAAAGGACTGTAATTATTTATTACGACCTAGTTCAGCAGAAATTACAACTACCAATGGTTATTATAAAACTCCAACAATTTGTCCCATTCAGTTAAATAAAACGTATCACGTTGCATTTACTTATGATGGTACTACTTTAAAGTTTTATCGCAATGGCTTTCTAATGAGTCAAATTGCAGCTTCTGGTAATTTGATTCTTAACGACTGGCAAACACAAATCGGTCTGTACTTTAACCAAACCACTCAGGAGAATTTTATTGGTTTTATTAATGAAGTAAAAATCTGGAATATTGTTCGCACACAGGATGAGATCAAAAGCACTATGATACTCCCTTTGCAGAACCCACAATCTATTCCCGGGCTTTTAGCTTATTATACATTAGATAATTTAAAAAATAAACAGGGCAATGCTTCATGGGATGGTAAAATTGGAGGTAGCGCCAGCATTAATAAAACAAACCCCGAATGTAAGCTTGTAATAGATTCGTGCAATATTGTTCCATGCCAGGAAATTTTGCAAACTGATTTTGATTATGAACAAAGTGTTTGTAATCCGAAGTTATTGCGATTTACTAGTACGCAGGAGGGAATGGCTGTTTATGAATGGGATTTTGGTAACGGTTTTAAATCAAGCGGACAAAGATCGCAGCAGGTGGCTTATCAGGATTTCGGCGTTTATACTGTAAGCCTGAAAGTTGAGGGGCGTGATGGTTGTAAAGGAAGTGTAACTAAGAATGTTACTGTTGATTTGCAGCAATCTGATATCATTATAACTAAAGATACTACTATATGCAACGGCGAAAGTTTTAATTTGCGATTTAGTAACTCTTTGATTGATTATTGCTGGCAGTCTTCAGATGGCTCCATTTCCGGCAATATGGCTATCCCGGTGCTAAAACCTGCAGTTAACACTACATTCACACTAACTTCGAAATCATTTAAAGAAAATCTGGTTATCAATGGTGATTTTTCCAATGGCAATGCTGGGTTTCAATCTGAGTATAATTTTTTAAATAATGGAATTCCGGAAGGTGTTTTTTTTGTGGGCGATAAAATCAGCTCATGGCATCAGGGCCTAGCACGATGCAATGATCGCACGACGCAGACGGGCAATATGATGATGGTAAATGGCTCCGACCAGAAAGATAAGAAAGTCTGGTACCAGACCATAAATGTGAAGCCACACACCAACTACGTTTTTTCTGTATGGATTCAATCGCTTGTAAATGAAAATCCGGCCCAATTACAGTTTTCCATTAATGCAAATAAGATTGGGAATATTTTGAGAGCCAGCAGTCAAACCTGTCAGTGGGTTCGCTTTTACAACACTTGGAACTCCGGGGATAAAACTACAGCTACCATTGCTATTGTAAATTTGAATCAATTACTTACAGGAAATGATTTCGCGCTGGACGACATTTTTTTTGGAGAAGTAGTCATGGAAACGGAGAACATCAATGTAACAGTAGCTGCCAAACCCACTCTGCAAATGTCAGATGATACTTTGATTTGCGAAAGCGCTTCCGTACAGTTAAGAGCCGGCGGTGCTGTTTCTTATATCTGGGAGCCTTCGGCTTCTTTATCGGCCACAGGCATTGCCAACCCGGTAGCACAACCTATACACACGACGCGTTATTACGTAGCAGGAACTGCAGCCAATGGTTGTTCTACTAAGGATTCTGTTGAAGTGCAGGTGCGACCAATACCAGAATTTGTATTAGATCCAATTAGTACTTCAATTTGCATGGGTGATACTGTATCATTGATAGCCAGGGGTGGAGATGATTATGAATGGGCTGCAGATGCTTCTCTTATTTCAGCAGGGGAACAGGCAATTGTTTTTCCAAGAATATTAACTCAATATAGTGTAAAAGTAACGGACAGGCTTTGTGGAATCAATGAAACACTTACTGCCTTTGTAAATGTGCAACCGCTACCGGTCCTATCCATTACAAAATCAAATGACATAGATTGTTCCAACTCCAGTTCGCAGCTGATGGTAACAGCGGAAGCACATGTAACGTGGATGCCTGCAGCTGGTATTTCAAATACAGCCACAGCCAGTCCGATTGTTACACCTTCTCAAACTACAACATACATTGCTAAAGCTGTTTCCTCTGAAGGTTGTACAGCAAAAGATAGTATAACTGTAAAAGTTACAAATACAGGTATTAACCGATTTTATGTGCCTAATGCTTTTACGCCGGATGGTAATGGCAGAAATGATTGCTTTGGAGTAGCCTTTTGGGGCCATACAGACCAGTTTAGTTTTGAAATATTTAATAGATGGGGGCAGAAGATATTTTCAACCAGCAACGTTTCAAAATGTTGGGACGGTAGGTATAAAGGTCAACTTCAACCAGAAGGGGCATATATTTATATAATAAAAGCTAAAACATTTTGCGGAGATGTGGTAAGAAAAGGAACCGTTTTTTTGACTCGTTAAATTTAATATTTACTTTGTAGCCTATTTTTCATGAATTCAGCTATAAGTTGAAATGAAATGCGGCTATGCCGGTATACTACCGCTTCACTCGTAATCAACTCTTTTAATTTTCGAATGTACCAGTCTTTGTGTTTTTCAACAATGTAATCTACCAGCTTTGCGCGGTTGGGCAATGTAAAATTCTTGTGTGTTGACTTTTGGGTTTGCCGGTAGAAAAAGAGTTTTTCTTTAATGACATGCACATTCCAGCCCCTTTGAGTAATGCGTATGTAAAACTCCCAATCTTCGTAACCGTTTACCATAGCTTCATCATAGCCGTCTACGGCATCCCAGCAGCTTTTGCGCACCATGGCACAGGCCGGGCACTGATTAGAAAAGAGAAAGTTGTACTCGTTGCCGCCCCGTGGCTTGGACATTTTATTTATCTCGCCAAATAATTGAATATAACTGGTTACAACCGCTGTCTTTTGTTCCTTTTCCAAAATAGCAATAGCTTTTTCAAAAAAAGTTGGATGGAAATAATCATCCGCATCCAGTGCAGCTATCAGGCTTCCTTTGGCATGTTTCACTCCCCAGTTGCGGGCCGATGACATGCGCCCGTTCTCTTTATGTAAAACCTCTATATTTCCTTTTGCCAGTTCATCCAGCACTTGCAATGTCTGCAAATCGGTGGAGCCATCGTTTACGATGATGATTTCAAAGTTTTGAAATGTTTGCTTTTGCAGGTGTGCAATTGTTTCCAGCAGGTAACGGCCATCATTGTAACAAGGTATAACAACTGAAATTAAAGGTGATGGTTGGTTCATATAAAATAAAAATTCCTATTCTATTCCTCTTAATCGTAACGTACGTAGAACCTTGTTGATATTTTTAAATAAATGTCGCTTTAACTTTTGACTTGTTTTTGATCCGGGTTCAAAGTTGGGGTCGAAATCAAACACATAATTGCCCATGCGTTCATTGGTAGGTTTTTCCCTCTTTTTTTTCTCCATTACAATCATGCTGTCGTAATAATGAATAGAGTCAACAGATTCTGTAAATGGCGTCACCTTTAATGAGGCTTGTTCAGAATGATAGGCATTTAATTGGTCAATAAATCTTTTGCTATACTCTATAAAAGTACCTTTTCTTTTATGCCCACCCCCAAAATCCAGCCAATAGGATGTATGAAGATCTTCACACAAATAAACACCGTCATCTTTCACATGACTGAATAACTCCTCAAAGCTAACAATCTGTTGTCTCATGGTGTGGCCACCATCATCAATCAAAATGTCAACACGAGGAATGGATTGTTTAACTTTTCTCAGAAAATCTCTGTCTGATTGAGAGCCAATAAATATTTCAATATTATCTTCCTCTAACTCCTTGCACCGGGGGTTAATATCAATACCATAAATCTTTGCTTTCGGCCCAAAATAATTGCGCCACATTTGTAAGCTGCCTCCCTGGTAAACACCTATCTCAAGAATGACAATTTCTTTATCTCTGTATTTTGAAAAGTGCCTGTCGTACACATCAAAATAATGTGTCCATTTCGAAATAATGCGTCCGTTATTTTGCCTGAAGTATTTTTCTAGATCATTCATTTTGGAACTTTAGTAACCCTTTGAGCATTAATGATATTATTTATAAATGTAGTTTAACAGGCGTAAACACTAATGCGAAATTTAAATGCACTTCTTGTGATTTCCATCTACAAAATTTCTTAAAACCGCCCTACCAATCCTTTAACTATATTTGCCGCTATCTTGTACATGTTTTTGTTTCATGGCTCAACCTCTGATATCTATTTGCATTCCAGCTTACAAAAAACCACAATATGTGGTGCGTTTGCTGCATTCTGTAGCACAACAAACCTATAAAAGGGTTGAAATAATTATTTCTGATGATTCGCCCGACGAAGATATAAAAGAAGCCATTGCGCCGTACAATAATAGTCTTACCATTTACTACCACCACAACCTGCCGGCGCTAAAGAGCCCGCGCAACTGGAATGCGGCAATGGACAAAGCGGCTGGCGACCTGCTGGTGCTTATGCACCAGGATGACTGGTACCACACACCCGATGCGCTGGCGCAGTATGTACAGGCTTTTAAAGAAAATCCGGATGCAGATTTTGTTTTTTGCCGCAATACGGCTGTGGATGAAATGGGAAGGGAAACTGTGCTGCAGGCACGACCCGGGTTATTGAAAATAATGAAGCAGCATCCCAACCGGCTGGTGCTGGCGCAAGTGATTGGTCCGCCCAGCAATACGATGCTACGTAAAAAAGTGAACGTTCGGTATGATGAGAATTTCATCTGGCTGGTAGATGTTGATTACTATGCGCGGCTTTTAAAAGCAGGCCACAGCTATATTTACTTAGACAAACACCTGGTAAGCATTGGACTGCACGAAGACCAGACTACTGTTTTTTGCCGCACCAATGACGATATAATTTTTCGCGAGAACATTTGGTTTGCATCTAAAATAGGGGCTGCCGCGTTTAAAGATATTTTGATTTTTGATTACTACTGGCGCCTGCTGCGCAACTATGGCATCCGCAGTTTGACCGATGTAGAGGACAATGGATTATTACAAAGTGAAATACCCGATGTGATAACCCAAATGCTGGCAGCCCAGCAAAAGCTCCAGCCTGCTTCTTTAAAAAAAGGGTTTTACTCTAAAGCTCAGATGGCAAAAAGTTATATCAGGTGGAGGTTAAAAAAAGGAATGCTATGACCACCTCGCCACCATTGCTTTCCATCATTATTGTCAACTATTTTTCTACAGAGCTGATAAAAGATTGCATTAAATCGCTTTACAGCAAAACATCTCTATTTCCTTTTGAAATTATCGTGGTGGATAACAGTTCCGACCTAAAAGGAAAAAGAGACGTTTTAGATTCCTTTCCGCAAGTTCTGTGGATTGACATGGGCTACAACGCCGGCTTTTCACGTGCCAATAATGCAGGGATGAAAGTGGCTAGTGGGGATACGTTTTTATTACTGAATCCCGATACGTTGGCTATAGATAATTCCATTGAACAATGCTATCATCAATTAAAAAAGAGCCATTATGTGGCAGCTGGTGTGCAGTTGCTGGATGAAGAATGGCAGCCGCAGATATCGGGTTCTTTTTTCGTAAAAGGCGGGTTGAATCATTTGCTGCCTATACCTTATTGGGGTAGCTTTATTCGCTGGTTAGGTTATCGTGCTAAAACAAAAGTGCCCAATGTGCAACAGGCAAAAGCGATGGAGGAAGTGGATTGGATCAGCGGTGCCTTTTTAATGGTAAAACGCGAAGTGGTTGAAAAAGCGGGTATGATGGATGAAGACTTTTTCCTTTATGCTGAAGAAGTGGAGTGGTGCAGCAGGTTAAAGAAAGCAGGGTCACTTTGCATTTATGGCGATCTGAATATAATTCATTTGGAAGGCGCTACAATCAACAAAAGCCAGCAGATTGAAGAAAAAGGTTATTACAATTTGTATGATAAAAAAGGGCTGCAACTCATGGTGAGCAATCATCTGCGAGTGCGCAAGCAATACGGTGTAGGCTGGTTTTTGATTTTGTTGCTTAATTATACATTTGGTGTTTTTGTTTTTTTTGTAACTTCTTTTTTCCATCAATTGATAAGGGGCAAAAATCCTTTCGGGCAGTGGGGTATGGCCGGTAAGTTTGCTAAAAACGTAATACAGCTTTGGAGCCTTTCACCCACCATCATTCGCAGCAAACCACATTTTTACAAAATGTTTTAGGAAGTCTTTTCAACCTCAACGAAGAAAGAATTAAGTTTACTAACGTAAAACGTCTATTTTCCTTTTAGGTTATTTTGTTGTTTTGGCTGCCGACTGAAGACTGACGACTTTCAAAACGTCTCTTTTTCCTTTTAATATAGTAGCTAATGTTCCGAGTCCAGCAGGCCTTTTAAGGCATCAATACGAAATTGTATGACCGGCCAGCTTTGTGCAGGCTTTCCTTTAAGCGCATATAAAATCCCCAATACAACCGAGCCGGCCAGCTTGTAGAAATACTCTATAATCTTTTTTGCAAAAGCCCAGTTACCGATAGCTTTTGTGCGCACGCGTTCTCCACGGCCAATGCCCGATGCTACGCGGTACATGTAGTGCGGTGTCAGCTTTTTTACTTCTACCACATGGTGCACTATCACAGAGGGATCGTAATAAATTTTTTTATCTAAAGCCTGCAGCCGCAAAAAGAAATCTTTGCCTTCGCCGCCAATGCGTAGCGTACCTTTTACGCCAGGTAAAGCTGTATTGAAACCACCAATGGTATCGAAATCTTTTTTCAGCACCACCATGTTGCTTTCTAATGGGTACTTGCCTGGTGCAAATTCCGTTAAGTGTGGACTGTAATCAAAATTACCAACAAGCGATGACACAAAATGCGACATCCACTTGGGCTTTTCAGGAATGTAGTTGGGAATGATGCGTCCGCCCATGCCTGCCGCATCAGGATGAGTTTGAAAGAACTGAACAATACGTTCGAGGTAATGTTCCTCGGCCACGGCATCGTCATCCATAAAGCATAAATATCTGCCTTTTGAAAAGGCAGCGCCGGTGTTGCGTGCGAACGAAGCGCCCTGTGCCGATTCGGTGAGGTAAACAATATTGAAATCTTCATGCTCGCGGATGTAAGCTTGCACCAGGTCTTCGGTATTGTCGATGCTGTTATTGTCTACCACAAACACTTCAAAGTCCTTTTTGGGCAACGTTTGCCGGTACAGGCTGTCAATGGCATTAATGATATAATCGGCCCGGTTGTACGAGCAGATAACAACAGATATGATAGGTTGGTTAGTATGCATATTTTCGGGCAACTTCTTCTAAGCGCAGGGCTGCCTGCTTTGCAATATTATTCCATAAATAGGTATCGTAAAAAGCTTTTGGCAAAGGCTCTTTTTTTGCGCCGATATTTTCAATTGCCAATTGAGCAAACAACTGCCAGTCGCCATCTGCAACTACCTGCAAATGATTGCCACAAACGCTGGCATCAATTCCTGCTGCACCGCTTTTAAAGGAAACAACTTTGCAGCCTGCTGAAAGGGCTTCAATTACTTTTGTTTTTACGCCCGAACTGTTCTGCACTGCGTTTACAAAAACATCAGTCAGCTGGTAAAAAGGCTGCACATCAGCTACAAAACCCAGGTATAAAAAATGTGGGTTCAAGTTTAATTGTTCAATTAAATGATTGGGTGTGCGGTTACCTGTGATGATGATTTTGAAATGCGATAAGCTTTGTTGCAGCAATGGAGCAAGATTGTTGATAAGCCCTTGCACTGCATCATAATTAGGATTGTAATCAAGCGTGCCGTTAAAATAGAAAATAGTTTCAGCTCCTTTTAAGCCTAATGATTGCAGCCATTGCTGTTTGGTTAATTCAACAGGTGGCGGCATCTCCACTCCGTAAGTTGCCACGCTGCACTTTTGCGGCTGAAGCCCAAAGTTTTTTATAGCATATTCCTTATCTTCTTTACTGATAAAAAAGCTATGGTCTGCTTGCTGGTGAATCCACTTTTCGTACTGTAAATAACCTTTCCACCAGCGCCGTCCCATTTGCTGAAAGCGCAGCGCTTCTATGTTGTGCGAGTGAATAACAAAAGGAATTCCAGACGTTTTCTTCAGCAGCAAGGCAAGCCATGCTGCGTAGGAATGTTCGGCTACAATAACTTCAATTTTTTTCTGCCTGATAATTTTGCGCAGCCTCAAAATAGTAAAAGCATTTAGATACGTTTTGCGGTTGCTAAAAAGAAAAGGCTGCACGTCCCAACCGGGAGGTGCAGCCTCGTTATTATTACTGACAACCAGGAAAACGTCTGTTTTTTCTTTTAAATGTTGATAAAAAAACACCACGCCTTTTTGTCCACCCATCTGCGGCGGAAAAACCTTGAATGTCACCAGTGCCAGAATGCGTGTCATTTTACATCAACAGCCTTGTTGCGGTGGCGGTACCAATGCCAGATGGCAGCAGCTATCAATACAAATACCAGTAAGCCGGCTATCAAAGAAATAGTGTTACCTGTGTAGTACGATGACGGCCTGAACTGGAAAAACACCTGGTGCTGTCCCGCCGGAATGTTGATGCCGCGCAGTACATAATTGGTGCGTATGATCGGAGTTTCTTTCCCGTCAACAAATGCCTTCCAGCCTTTGCTGTAATACACTTCGCTAAACACAGCAAAACCGCCGGTGGCCGAATTGGCTACATAAGCTGCTTCATCATTATCATTATAAAGCAGGCGAATAGAAGCCGCACTGTCGCTATTAAAATTGGTGGCGGCAGCTTTGTCCTGTGCAAATAAAACAGCTGTATCGCGCGGGTTAAAATTGCTCAATGCATTCATCACTTCAGATGCGCCATTTTCAAATCGAACAGCTTTTACAAACCAGGCAGCACCCAGGGCATCAGGATTGCTAAAAACCTGGTCCTGGCCTTGGCCATCTTTTTGAATAATGTATTTGGTGTTGAGCATATTGTACACCGGCAATGATTGCGGAAATTTCGACAATTGGTGCTCAATCAAATCCTGATAAATACTAAGCTTGGCAGGATGGTAACCACCTACTGTGTTGTGGAAATAAGATGGTGCGGCATAGCCAGAACCTAATGCAGCTGCCAGCCCTTGCCTTACATCAAACACACGGTAATAGGTTGTGTCCTGCATTACTTGCTGGTCAACCTGTGTGGGTGTAAAATTGGCCTGGTACTGGTAATCATCCTGGTAGTTTTTGCTGCTTAAATATTGCGTGTCAATGGCCATTACATCAATAAAAGCCAGCAACCCAATACCTGCAATTAACCAGGTACGCGAAATATTTTTTCTTATAAAAAGCCAAAGCAAAGCGGCCGCCAAGGCTATGTAAATAAAAGACCGCAGCAGGCTGCTCATGAACAAATCCTGCCGGTCTTCTTTTAAAGCACTGATAAAAGTGCGCACATAACCTTGTACCTGCTCGGGAGCGGATGAAACCTGGCTCAATAAATTCTGATCGCCGGGCGAGGTAAAGTCAGCACTGAAATAAATAAGCAGCAGCACTATAAAAACACCACCAGTCAGCATCAAACCTTTTTTGTAGCGGTCCCACGCCTCTTCCTTGTTTTCCATGTTCAACACTTTCTGCACCGTCATTATGGCCATCATGCAAAAAAGTAGAGTTGGAATCACAATGGTCATGCTGGGTGCGCGAAATTTGTTGTACAACGGCAAATAATTCAGCAAAAATTCGTTGAAAGCAGCAAAGTAGCTGCCCCAACTCATTACAATGGCCAACAAGGACGCGGCCAGTATCCACCATTTATGTTTGGTATCTAACACAAAGAAACCAATCAGGGTTAAAAAGCAGATAACGGCACCTACATAAGGCGGACCAGATGTGCCGCCGATGCCACCCCAATAGGCCCCTAAATTGTATTGCAGTTGTTGTGCTATTTCCTGTGGCATCTGCTGCAGTGCCGCTATGGCTTTCGACTCTTCCTGCGCTACTTCCAGGCTGTTGCTGCCGCCGTACATTTTAGGCACCATCATTACAAAAGGCTCTGTTTTGTACATGCTGTAGCTCAGCGCATAATCGGCGCTGAGGCCGGTGGAGGTAGAGTTGGTAGTACCGGTGGCCAGCTCGCTGCCGCCACGGATGCTTTCTTTAGAGTACTCGTAAGTGGTAAGTAAACTAACGGCATTGCAAAGCACACCAATTGCGCCGGTAACGGCTACAATACCTAATGCTTTTGCCAGGTGGCCAGCCTGGCCTTTGCGCAGCCAGTTGATGGCATACCCAATGGTCATGAACAGTAAAATAAGAAACGCATAGTAAGCAATTTGCGGGTGGTTCATACCTACCAGCAACGCTGTAAATAAAGCCGTTAAAGCCGCACCAATCCAGTACCTTCCTTCGTATACCAATATTACTGAACCTACCAGCGCCGGCATTAAGGCAATGGATTGCATTTTAGTATCGTGACCTGCTGCAATGATGATGGGATTGTATGTAGCATAAGCATAAGCCAGCGCGCCGGCAATAGCTACCCACGGATTGATGCGCAACATCATGGACAGAAAATAAAAGCAAACGCAGGCCAAAAAGAAAAAGGAAATAGGTTTGGGCAATCCCAGCGTTAATATATAATAGAACCAGCCCGGCGATACCACGTTGTCTGACTCCAGTGCTATCTGGTAGGCTGGCATGCCGCTGAACATGCCATTTGTCCATAGCGGAAAATGCCCGTGCTTTTCTTTGTATTCAAATGAGTTTTGTGCCATAGCCTTCCACTGCGTTACATCATGCTGCTGCAGCACCTGGCCCTGTAGCACGGGCTTGCAATAAATAACGGCTACCAGCAAAAAAATGACAACAGCTACTAAATGCGGAAGGAGTTTGGGAAACAGTCCTTTGTTCATATACCGGGTTCTTTTATAAGCGAAACAAAATAAGGCTATTTTGTACGAATTCTGGCAAAATGGTAGCCGCAGCCATAAGAATAGTGAGTCAAAAGGGGCAAGAGACGTTTTTTCGATTAATTAAGAATTAGTAATAATAATTAATAAAGATTTCAATCCTTGGGCTGCATCATTATCAATAAATAGCCAAAAGGAGAAAGAGACGTTTGGGTGAAAATGTAAAAAGGGAAAGGGAAAAGAGACGTTTTGATAAGTTGTTTAATTGCAACCTTTGGCCTGCAGCTACAAACGAACGGGCTTTACGTGGTAAACTTGTATTTAAATGAAAACGTCTCTTTTTCTTTTTAACCATTGCAGCATTGTAGTGAACCTTTAATTTGGAACCCATTACTAATTACTAATTATACATTATTCACAAAACGTCTCTTTTTCCTTTTAAAAGAACTTGGTGCATTGCTGCCGCCGGTTTATTATTTTTGACCAAAGTATCAACCATGCGCTGGCTGCTCCCTATTTCCCGCATTGCATTTGTGTGCAACCTCTTTTTTTTACTGAGCGCCGGGCTGCAGTGGACAACCTTTTTAGTAAATGAGGCTGTGGTTTCCACCATTGTTATAACAGGTTATTTCCTGGCCATTTTCATTTTCAGCCCGCTAGTCAATTTTTTATATGGTGTGCATTGGGTGCTGCGCAAAAAACTTTTTTGGCTGGTGCCGCGCTGGCTGGTAATCAGCAATTTTATATTCCTGCTATTACAAATCGTTTTTATTATATTTTACCTGAATGATACATTCCATTATCAGCAGTAAACCCACGCGGCTGTTTATAATCCTGGCCGGCTTTTTTATTGCAAATGCACTCATTGCCGAACTGATGGGTTCCAAGCTTTTTTCGTTGGAGCAAACCTTTGGGCTCAACCCGGTGAGCTTCACGTTTTTCGGTCAGCCTTTTTCCTTTAACCTCACGGCGGGTGTGTTGTTGTGGCCCGTGGTTTTCATTATGACGGATATTATCAACGAATACTACGGACCCAAAGGCGTGCGTTTCCTGTCTTACTTTACCATCGTGCTTATTTTGTATGCGTTCGTTGCTTTTATGATTGCTATTAACCTGGCACCGGCCGATTTTTGGGCCAGCAATTATTACGAAGGTGTGCCCGATAGCAACGCTGCTTTCTCCGGAATATTCGGGCAAAGCCAGGCCATTATTGTAGCATCACTCATCGCTTTTTTAGTAAGCCAGATACTGGATGTGTTTGTGTTTCATAAAATAAAAAAAGTGACTGGCGAAAAGCGCATCTGGCTGCGCGCTACAGGCTCCACACTGGTGTCGCAGTTTATTGATTCGTTTGTGGTTTTGTTCATTGCTTTTTACGTAGCGCCACGTGTGGCGGGCAATATTGAGCCATGGTCGCTGGCGCAGGTAATGGCTATTTGCGTGGGCAATTATATTTACAAGTTTGTAGTGGCCGTTGTGCTCACCCCGGTTATTTATGCCGTGCATTATGGCATTGAGCGCTACCTCGGCGCCGCCACAGCAACCGAAATGAAAAATGCAGCCATGCAAAACGATTGATTTTTTGTACCGTAAAACTTTGTTGGTCACGTTACCTGCCCGAGCATTTCTGGCATTATATTTTGCCGGCAGATTCAATAAAAAAAACCCGTTATTCATATAGTAATCTATGTGTTACCTTATGCTTAACAGGTTTTTTAGGTTGCCACTCCAGTTTTTTTTCAGGGCTTTGTTGTTCATGAGTAAAAATTAGTTTTCATGATAATGCAGATTGAGTTTGTCGGTCATAGAAACTCACCTTTCTCGTTTGTTTTTACTTTCATTCTTTTGTCGCCTTTCTCCAGTGTTACCTTGTAAGTTTTTGTGGCTCCCGAACCTTCATTGTAGTTGACCAGGTATACGTCTTTTGCAATTTTCCATCCTGGGTGTTTTGATACAATGGCCGATGCTACCACATTTGGCAGAGCCACGTTTTTAAATTTTTCTACAGTGCGCAACAGTTTTCCATCGCGGTCATAAGCTGCCAGAATATTGCCTTCCGGAATATAGAACGAAACATAATAGGTTCCGTAATCGTCTTCGTAAAGCTCAGTTTTTTTAACGTCATAGGTAGCTGCCTGGCGCTCCAGTTGCCTTACGGGCATGGCCACATCTTTTTGGTCAACAGCGCTGAGGTATTTGTACCTAACGGCTGATATAATTACTTCAGGCAGCGTGTCCTGAGCAAAAAGCGGCATTACGGTGGCCATAAAAATGGCGGTGAACAGCAACTTTAATTTTGATTGTTTCATTTTAAAAGTTTTAATGGTTGATGAAAAGATCAGGATTTAAAGATGTATATAATATTTTTCCTATTTAAAGTTATGATGTGCGTAGGGGCAGGGGAATGATAGGCGTCATTAAATTGGCTGTTTGTCATCATTGCCAGCTAAACTACAGTAGGATAAATTTTTATCTTTTAACTCAGCCGTGTGATGATCATTTTATTAGAAGATGTGCAGATTGGTTTGGCTTTGTCAACCAAATAATAAGTTCAGGCACAGGGGCAAAAGCAGAACGCTGGCCCACAATCTTAAGCTTACTTTCATATTATCATTTGCTCGCTGGCATTGCTAATGCCAACGAGCAAAAAAGGAATTTTAAAACGTCTATTTTTCCTTTTAAGAAATTTGGGTAAGTTTTATTGCTCTTTTGTAAGTGCTTTTAAATCAGCGGCAAAGCCAAGCAATATAGACAAACAATATCTTAGTATTATGTAAAAGCATTTCTGTTGAAAAGGTTAATTGTCGGTATAATCTTAAATGC
The DNA here is from genome assembly GCA_965363375.1 of uncultured bacterium. GTDB lineage: Bacteria > Bacteroidota > Bacteroidia > Chitinophagales > Chitinophagaceae > Flavisolibacter. Next base: position 3,189 of record CBDTUH010000019.1, on the reverse strand, counting down.
TCATTCAGGCTTTTTCCAATTGCTTTTTCCCTTTTATCTTCCAATAAACAGCACCAATAATTAACCCAAGTATAAAGCCTGATGGTCCGGTGAAAAAGATGCCAAGTAAGGGGCCCTGGGCGGCATCTGGCCAAAAAATAATAGGCCCAAAAAAACCTAAAATAAAACTAATCGCTCCAAAAATAATTCCGCCTACGATAATATAATACGCTAAACTGTTTGAAGTGGCTGATGTTTTTTTCCAAACCAAAATGCTGATAGCAACTGCAATTAAAAGAGAAATAATATTGGCAAGTGTAGGGATTTGATGAAGGCCTGTTATAAGTGAAAGTGGTAACCAATAAATAAAAAAATAGCTTGCAACAAAAGTGAGAAAGGTTAATATAACTCTCATTGCATCTTTCATTTCTGAAATATTATATTTGAATTTAAGATATTATATTCAAATTTGAAGTTTCTATTATATAATATTAACCAGTTCAGATAAATAGATGAATTTAAAACGTCTATTTTTCCTTTTGATTCAATAAGCGCACCACCAGCTTGTCGATGGGAAGCGACACGCTTTCTTCAGTTAACTGGTCGAGTGGTATAAGGCGAAAACTTTCTGTTTCGTTCTGGTCGTTGTAAGTTTTTAATTGTGCTTCATCAAACTGAAATGGTGCAGTGCTGATGCGTGCGCGGATGGGCTCCAGTGCTTTTACTTTATAGTATATAGAAATGATTTGGTGATCGGGGTGAAAAGCCGAAACCTGGAAATAATCAGTGGTGTACAGGTGTTCTTCTACTTCTATTTTTAAATTCAATTCTTCCAGAAATTCACGCTTCAGGCAGTCTCGTGTGCCTTCGCCAAACTCCAGCCCGCCGCCGGGAAACTTGGTGTAGTAGTTGCCGCGAATTTTTTCATCGCTCACCAACACTTCGGCCTGCTCGTTGATAAGTACTCCATACACACGCACATTGAAACGGAACATAGGCTTAAAATATTTTTTTGCGGAAGAAATACCAGCCAATAAAAAGGGCTATGGAAAAGGAAAGAAAGGCCACCACGTAAAAAGCATAGTTTGAATGCTCGAAGCCGCTGGGCACGTTCATGCCAAATAAGGAAGCGATCAATACAGGAAAGGTAAGTACAATGGTAATGACCGATAACCTTCTCAGCACTTCGTTCTGGTTGTTGGCAATGATGGAAGCAAAAGCATCGAGTGTACTGCTTAAGATGTTGGTGTAAATATTGGCCATCTCCAGGGCCTGCGAGTTATCTACGATCAGGTCTTCCAGAAATTCTTTTTCATCATCACTGAGGCCCAAAAAATTCGTACGCTCCAGTTTCATAAACAGCAGCTCGTTGGAGCGTAGGGCCGTTACAAAATACACCAGGCTTTTTTGTATGCGCATCAGCTGCAGCAGCTGCTCATTTCTACTGGCCTTGTACAGCTTTTGCTCCAGCACATTGCGGCGCTGGTTGATTTCTTTCAGGTATTCCATAAAGTTCTGTACCACCTTTTCAAACACCTTTAGCACCATCATATTCTTTTGCCCGAAGTGACGGTTTTGAAAAGAAGCCAGAAACTTTTTGATGGCACTGTTCTCAAACGAGTTTACTGTTACAATATGGTCTTCGGTAAGAATAATACAGATAGGAATGGTGATGTAGTAGGCATCGCTGTCGTTGAAAGATTTGTTTTCCGTTGGCGCTTTTATTACAATAAGGCGCACGTTTTCTTCTTCTTCAAACCGGGTGCGCTCGTCAATGTCCAGCGAGTCGGTAAGAAAGTCAAGCGGAATATCCAGCTGTTCGGAAAGCTTGGTGAATTCTTCCTGCTTCAGCGGCGGCAAAATATTGATCCAGGAGTCGCTTTCGGGCAACTCGGTTTCTACCGTTCGGTTATTACTTTGCTTAAAGTACTGGATCATAATTTTTTGTTTATCGCTAACATCAATTGCAGGAGTTTTGAATAATTAATAATAAGTAATTAATTTTTATTCAATGTTTCATTTAGGCTTTAAAGAACCAAAAGGAAAAAGAGACGTTTTTTTACAATAAGTCAAAAGTCAAATGTGAAAACTATGAAAGATGCTTATCGGTCAAAAGGAAAAAGAGACATTTCGCGATTTTAATTTTCATTTTTAAAAGGGAAAAGAGACGTTTTGTTTTTTATCAATTCAACCTTTCAACTAAATCTCAATTGTTCCTTCAAACACTTTCAGTGCCGGGCCAATCAGCCAGATGTTTTCAAAGTGGCTGTCCTTTTTATCATACTCCACACCCAGCTTACCGCCTTTGGTTTCTACCGATACATAGTTAAACCCGTTTTCATTGTGGCTGCATACCAGGGCCGCAGCCGTCACTCCGGTGCCACAGCTGTAGGTTTCGTCCTCCACGCCGCGCTCGTAAGTACGCACCTTTATTTGATGACTGTCATCCAGCTGTTCCACAAAATTCACATTTATACCTTCTTTTTCAAAAGTGGGGCTGTAGCGTATGTCACGGCCTCTTTTATATACATCCAATTCTATAATATTGTTGCGCAGCTGAATGTAGTGTGGCGAGCCGGTGTTGACAATATAGTCGCCGCCGCGGCTTTCAATTTTCTCCACGTCATTCATCTTCAGCGCTACCTGTCCGTCGGTTTTAATAGTTGCCTCATGCTCACCATCCACGGCCAGAAACCTGTATTCTGTTTTAATAATGCCCATATCATAAGCAAACTTTACCAGGCAGCGGCCGCCATTGCCACACATGCTGCTTTCGCGGCCGTCGGCATTGTAATATTTCATTTCAAAATCGTAGCCGGGCAGGGTATTCAGCAACATCAGTCCGTCGGCACCAATACCAAAGCGGCGGTGACACAAAAAGGAAACTTGCTCCTGCGTTAGCCCGTTGTATTTTTCTTCCAGATTATTCAGTATCACAAAATCGTTGCCGGTGCCCTGGTATTTATAAAAATGTAAAGTCATGTTTTAAATATTGGCGATAATGTCAAGGCTTTTGGTAATCAAATTTTCTACCAGTGTACTGCTGTCTTTGGAAAACTGCTGGTGCACGCGGTTGGCTACAATGGCGTTAAGCGCCAGGCAGTTGTGGCCCAGCAGACGACCCAGGCCATAAATGGCCGATGTTTCCATTTCGAAATTGGTGATGCGGTGCTGCCCAAACCTGAACTCGGTCAGGCGGTCGATCAGTTC
>CBDTUH010000018.1:0-20438 GCA_965363375.1 uncultured bacterium | reverse complement strand
TAAAATACAGGTCGCCAAAAGAAGCATTGTTGCTATGGGTAGAGCTGTAATAGGTAACCGAATCGTTGATAAGCGCACGGCGCGTGCTGAACTCTTTGCGGCCAAACAGGTAGCCCATGTTGGCACCCACGCTCAGGTTGCCAATGGCAAAACCGGTACCGATAGAGGGCAAGAACGTACCGCCGCTGCCGTTAAACTGGGTAATGGCCGAATCGATAGGCTGTCCGGTAACGCCATCCATTAATTTTTCAGTGCGGTTTACTTTGTAAGAGATGCGGCTGATGGGGCGCAGGCCAAAGGAAAGACCCCAGTTTTTGCGCAGCGGCACACCCAATTGTATGTGCGAAAACTGGGCATTGCTGGAGGTAAACTTTACAGGCTGGTTGGGCTCGCGCAGGGTTCTGTTTTCTATATTCAGGCCCACATCCAGCAGCACGCGGCCGGAGGCCATTTGCTGCGAGCGCTCTTCCAGCAGCGCCTGAAAGCGTGCAAAAGAAGCGGGGTTGCTAAAGTTGATGGAAAAGGCATCGGCATAAGCCGCCGAAATGCCGCCCATACCCCGCAGGTTGATGTTGGTATTAGGAACCAGGTTGCCAACGCCGTAGCGCGAATAAGGTGAGTTATCCTGCGCCTGCAGGCTGTTGGCCGTTGCCAGGGCTAAAACAAAGCAAAGAGAACTGATGGATAACGCCTTTCTATTCAGCAGTATTATTGTGGTTACTAATCGCATAAAGACCTTTAAAAATTAAATCAGGGTCTGCAAATATCTTATTTTTCAAATGGGACTCGAATATTGGCCCATCGCCCCCGGTTAAAACGGCGTTAAAGTTACTGAACCTGAGCCGGTATTCGTCAATAAATCCATCCATCTCCTTGGCCATGCCCCACACCACACCGCTTTGCAGGTTGGTAATGGTGTCGTAGCCAATCAGAGGAACATTCCAGTTGCCGCCGGCCAGGGGCAGCCTGGCGGTGTATTCGTTCATGGATCTAAAACGCATGTTCATCCCCGGCGATATGGCGCCGCCGAGCAGCTGCGCCTCCTGGTTGATAAAGTTGTAAGTAACGCAGGAGCCCAGTGCTATCACCAGCACATTCTGCCCCGGAAACAGGTGTACGGCCGCAGCGGCAATGGCCAGCCTGTCGGCGCCCACGGTTTGGGGCTTGCCTACGGGTATGGTAAAAGGCAGGCGCGAGCTGCTGCTTAGAAAATGAAACTTTGTATGCTGTTCTAAAAACGTCTCTAAATCCTTTTGATGGTTGATGACTGAAGAAAGTATGGAATGCTGCGGCCTGTATTGCTGCACCAGTTCTTCTATATGCGCCTGCACATCGTGGCGCAGCGAAATGATTTGCTCTATTGCACCATCAGCAAAAATGGCGGCTTTCTGGCGGGTGTTACCAAAGTCGAGGCAGAGGGTTTTGGTCATGTTGGTGAGTTAGTGAATGGTGAATTGTCAATTGTCAATTGTCAATAAAGTGGCTGTTTGGTAAACGTCTCTTTTTCCTTTTGTTATAAATATGTAAGATTATATATTGGTGAGAGGCAAACGTCTCGTTTTGCTTTTAATCCTTCGGCAGGCTCAGGATGACAATTTCGCACAGAGAAAAGAGTAAAAACAAAAACGTCTATTTTCCCTTTTACATTTTTAATTTTTCATTTCCCTAAACGTCTCGCCTTCCTTTTAGTTTTTTCTGCCATTAAGGTTTTACAATTTCATATTCCGCGGCAAATTTATAACTCAAAGGTTACCAACATTCACAATTCATCATTGACAATTCACCAACTCACATTCCGAAATTAAATCCTGACAGGTTTTTAAAGTGGCCGTTGAGTTTTATTTTTTCTTTCAGGCTTTCCATTTGCGCCACCATGGGCAGCACGCGCGTGAGGTGCCGCTTCAGGTACTCCTGCCGCTGCCGCTCGTGCAGCAGGTTTAGCAGCTCGTATTCTTCCTGCAGGCTCAGGCCTATGTGATGGGCTACATCATAGCTTTTTAGTTCTTCGTCGGGGCGGCCAAACTCCTTGCTAATTTTCAGCAGCTTGTGCAGCTCGCGTATGCCGGCCACTACGCGCCGCATTACTTCGGCACTGCCCTGCTCGGTATTTACCGGGTAGTTTACAATAGCGCCGCCATACAGTTTATCGGGTATTTCTTTAATAATTTCCAGAATTTTGAACACCTCCTCGCCGTGTGTTTTAATATCCATTTCGCCGTTTTCGTGCACGGTAGTGATTTCGGTTATGCGCACCAGGGTACCAAAATCCTGCACCTTGCTATCTATCACGGCGGGTATGCCAAACAACTTGGCCTCAGCCCAGCATTCTGTTATCAACTGCTTATAACGCGGTTCAAAAATGTGCAGGTTCAGCTGCTCGCCGGGGTACACTACAATGCTCAGTGGAAATATGGGAACAAAATTGATCATAGCACATAAGCGCCGCAAATATGATGCGAAACCAATTGCAAATTATTAAAATGTACCGCCCAGCGCTTCATATGAAAACCTTTGCTAATGCTTTTGGCTTACAGCTTCGCCAAAACTTTAACCATTGCCTGAAACAATACATTGAGGCTGACAGCCTGGCCCATCAATTTTGGAATGGCTTTGAATGGTGATAAAATGCGGTATGGCAAACAACTGCAAACCGGTGTCGTATTTCAATGTAAAAAAACGTCTCTTTTTCCTTTTACTTTTTGTGCTGCCGCTGCAGTTCGTAAAGCCTGGTGTATTTTAAAAAAGTATAAAACGCCGTCATGCGGGCGCATACCAGCCCGGCCCAGCCATCTAAAAATCCGAGCATGAAAATGTAATATTTTACAAACGCAAATTTGGGCGATACCACGCGCTTTATCCAGGTTGACCTTTTTCCTTTTGCATGATATTTTTCGGCATTGAGCATGGCGTAGCGCACTACTTTCTGGCTGTATTCTACCGTATCTTTCATGGTGCGGTGCAGCACATGCCCTTGTAATGTTTTTACTTCCGCATCTTTCAGCAATACCAGGTTTTCGTGTATGGGCGCATCGTTCCAGCTTACAGTTTGACGATTGAACAAGCGTATGTGTTTATCAAAACCCCACTCGCCCCACTTTACATGTATATCGCCCAAAAAGTTTTTGTACTTAAGATTATACACGGTGTTGCTGCTGTTAAACTGCAAGACCGCCAGCTGATGTTGCAAGGTTTCGTCAAGGGCTTCATCGGCGTCGAGGCTCAGTATCCAATCATAACGTGCCAGTGCGGTAGCGGCCTGCTTGGTGGGCCCAAAACCCAGCCAGGGGCCATGGTGCAGCTTCACGTTTTTAAAAGTGCTAACTACATCCACTGTATTGTCGGTACTGCCATTGTCGTACACCACCACATCGTCGGTCAGGTGCTGCACGCTTTGCAGCACCGGGCCAATGGCCGCTGCTTCGTTTTTACAAACAATCACTACCGAAAATGCGTTCTTCATGCTACTGTATTTTGCTGCGGTGCCCGGAACCACTTCCACCACCACAGCACAAAAAAAGAATAAATAAATACGCCGTACTGCACCTCCAGCCCTATATCAAACAAAAAAGAAAGTGCCAGCGTGCCGGCGAGCAGCCACCAGTAAATGCGGTGCTGCGGCGGTGCAAAGTAAAGCGGTAACAACATAATTATTGTAAAAAGTACAATACTAGGCCAGCCCGCAAATCCTCCATACAGCAACCACTCGCTGCTGGGCAATAACCTATCAGATTCAACAATATTTGGAATATTTTGCGTGTACCAGTTGTTAACTACATCTTTTACATCGCCGGCGCCAACTCCCAGCGGATGCTCTTTTAAAATTTGCCAGCCGGCTTTATAAGATTGCGCTCGTGCGCCATCGTTAGCACCCGGCAAATAAGCACCGCTTTTTATAAAACTGTAATCGTAAATAAAATATCTGATCCTGTTTTGAAACGTAGGCAACGCAAAATAAGCCACCAACGGCAGCAGCAATAAAGTGCCCAAAAGCCAAAAGGATTTAGCGACGTTTTTTTGATGCGCTATATACCAGATGGCATAGCCGCCAAGCATAATGTAAAAAGAAAACAAGCCTGTACGTACCGCCAGCAGGTGCAGGTAAACTGCCAGCCAAAGCAACAAAAAAATTAAAAGGAATTGGAGACGTTTTTGCATTTGTAACAACAGCGCACACAGCAAAGCACCGGCAGCTACCAGCCAGCTAAAGCGCACATGATCGTTCTTAAGTGGTGTTAAAAGTGTTTTGGCTTTTAGGTAGCTTTCGTGTACTTCCGCCAGGTTTTGCAGGTAATAAAAAGTGCTCCATAACGTACCTGCCATTAAAAAAATTAAAAACAAATAGGCTAATTGCATCCATCTTTTTTGAGGCAAATTCCAATCACCTGCAAAGGCCAGCGGCAGCACCAGCAATGGTAATTTTATGCGCACCACGCTGCTCCATTCTTCTACATAACTGCTCCACAATCCGGATATAAAAGGAATGAAAAACAACAGACTCATGCCCAATAGCAATCGGTTCTGAAAACAATTTTTTACCTGCTGCAAAAAGCCTTTATGCAGCAAGGCAACAGCCACAAACAGCAGCATAAAGATGCTCAATCCCGCGCGCGAAAAAAACAGCGACGCCAGCATGCCCGCCATGCAGATAAAAAGGAAACGTTGCCGAAGGCTTTCAGCTGTTGGATTAGCCATATTTTTGTAAACGTACAACATCTATCAACTACATGTGGCAGGCACTGTTTCAACCATTGATCAACGGCGATATAAAGGCACTGGCAAGGGCCATCTCTTACGTGGAAAACGAAGGTGAAGGTTATGAACAGCTGCTGGCGGCCCTGCCGCACCACCACAGCACGCGCATTGTAGGCATTACCGGCCCGCCCGGCGCCGGCAAAAGCACACTCACCGACGGATTGATTGGCGAGATGGTGCAGGATGGTAAAAAAATAGGCGTGCTCTGTGTAGATCCTTCATCGCCCTTTAACCTGGGTGCCGTGCTGGGCGACCGCATCCGCATGAGCAACTGGTACACGCATCCATCTGTGTTTATCCGCTCGCTGGCTACACGCGGCGCTATGGGTGGCCTGCATCCAAAAATCATTGAAATCACCGAGCTACTAAAAGCTGCCCGGTTTGATTACATCATTGTAGAAACCGTAGGTGTAGGACAAAGCGAAATAGAAATTGCCGGGCTGGCAGATACCACCGTAGTAGTAGTGGTGCCCGAAGCAGGCGACGAGGTGCAAACGATGAAGGCCGGCCTGATGGAAATTGCTGACATATTTGTAGTAAACAAAAGCGACCGCCCCGATGCTGATGCCTTTGTAAAAAACTTACGATTGATGCTGGCGCCGGCATTTAGCCAGCACGCAACAGAAGTGCCTATTGTAAAAACCGTGGCGGCCAACGGCACCGGTTTATCGCAATTATACGATAAGATAAAGGCGCTGGAGCAGTTGCACAGCACCAGCACCAAACGCGTGTGGCTGCTAACGGAGCGCGCCTGGCACCTGGTGCAGCAGCAGCGCATGAAAGACCTGTCGAAGGAGAGTATGGCGCAGGAATTATCGGCTATTTATCAAAAGGAAGATTTCAATTTATACCAGTTTGTAAAAAGATATCAAAAGGAAAAATAGAGGTTTTTATTTTCTATAATCAAATAAGAAAAGATCGACCAGACTTTGAAATGCTGAATTATAATTCGCTAGACTCTTAAGCTTAAAAGAAAAAATAAACGTACTACATGCAACAGCTGCGCATTGCCTACATCTCCTACGAATTTCCGCCCGAAACTGCTTTTGGCGGCATCTCTACCTATACCTGGCAGGTGAGCAATTGCATGAAAGGCCTTGGTTGCGAGGTGGAAGTATTTGCCGGCAGCTTAACAGAAAATAATCTTAATCAAACGTTACCCAACGGCGTGGTGCTGCACCGCATTAAAGGCGAGCTGCGCGAAACCTTTCGCAGCCGTGTAGCAAAATATGTGGCAGAGCGTCACGGCCAAAAACCATTCGATATTATTGAAGGCCCCGAGTACGGCGCCGAAGGTATAGAAGTAAAAAAAGCATTGCCGCAGGTGCCCTTCGTCGTCAAGTTTCACATCCCTACTTTTTACATAAAGGCGCTGCATTACGACCTTAAAAAAGACAGGCTGAAATACAAACTGAAAAAAGCGTTGGGCATTGGTAAATACAACCGTGAAAAAGATGCCGAATACAGGATGACAATGCTGGGCAACGCCTGGGTAGCGCCCAGCCAAAGCATGGCGCAAATTATTGCCGACAACTGGGAGATGGACATTAATAAAATTGCTGTTATTCCCAACCCGCTTATTCCTTCGGCTCAACTGCTGCAGATACCTGTTGACACTAACAACAACTGTGTTACTTACATGGGCCGGCTGGAGGCGCGCAAGGGCGTGCACCTGCTGGCACAAGCCATACCTGCCGTTTTACAAAAACATCCTAAAACCCTTTTTCGATTTATTGGCAAAACCAATGTAGGCCCCGATGGCAAAGGCACCATGATGGATTATTTAAAACAACAACTGGCCGCATGGCCTCAAAACATCGAGTTTGTAGATTATGTACCGCCGCAGCAGGTGCCGCAGTGGCTGGCCAAAACCGACATTTGTGTATTTAACTCGCTGTGGGAAAACTTTGGTTATGTGTGCCTGGAAGCCATGAGTGCGGGCCGCGGTATTGTAGCATCTGAAAACGGCGGCATGTACGATATGCTGCACGATATTGATGGTGGTATCTTAATAAACCCGCAGGATGTGGAGGCGCTGCAAAACGCACTGATACATCTATTGCAAAATGGGCAGCAGCGTATGCAGATGGGGGCGCGCAGCCGGCAAAAAGCGGTTGACTATTATGGCCACGAAGTGCCGCGTATGCAGCTGCAGTTTTACCACGATGTAGTGGCCCAATGCCAAAAGGAAAAGGAGCGGTTTTAAGCCTCGGCGCGGCCATTACGGCGCCACCAGCGGAAGCCAATATAAAAAGCCATTAAAATAGGCGTAGCCGCCAGGTAAATGATACCGGCGTTAAGCCCGCGGGCGGGCTTTTCGCCCAGCTGCGCTGCCGTGCGCGTACAAATAGAACACTGCGCTGCAGCCTCAAACGAAATGCTTACCAGGAAAACCAATAGAAGGAGTACAATTATTCTTTTCATGATTGCTGGGGCAAAGGTACTAACAGAAACCATACTTGCCGCCTTTTTAACCTATTGTTGAAACACACGCCCACAAAGGATTTGCGCTCACCTCACAACACATCAAAAAACTTCCGCACCTGTTCCGCGCGGAAGTTTTTTAAAATGAAAAATTTAAAATGTAAAAGGGAAAAGAGAGGTTTTAAAAAAGGCACTCTATTCACAAAAGGAAATAGAGACGTTTTTGAAACAGCAACTATTCCAATTGACCACTCTCCATTCCCTTATGCCACCGCATCCATCGGCACAATAGCGGCCTGCCTGTGGCGGCGCGCTTCAGCCAGTACTTCCTCCACATATTGCTGGCACAGCTGCTGCGGGTGGTACTGGCTGAATTCTTCGCTTAGCGTCATTACGTTCTTTTTATAAAGGCTGTTGTTCAGCACTTCTTCCACCCCTTTTTTTACCTGCTGCGCTGTAGGCTTTTCGGTGCGCAGGTTGATGCCGAGGTTAAAATGTTCTACACGCGCATTGATCTCCAGCTTGCCCTCGTGTATGCCGCCCACCACCATGGGCACGCCATGCTGCGCGCTGAGCAACACGCCGCCGTAGCCGCCGTTGGTTACATACACACTGGCATAAGGCATCACATCATCAAACGGAATAAAATCTTCAATAATCACATTGGGCGCTGCAAAACGTTTCCTCAAATAATCGGTGCCGCTGCCGCCCGTGGTTACCACCACCAGCTTATCGGTATTGCGGAAGGCTTCCAGCGTGGGCACTATTATCTTTTCTACATCTTTTTCTACGGTGCCCTGCGTTACTACTATTATTTTTTTGTAAGCCATCAGCCGCTCGTCAAACCACTTTTGTCCGCGCGTTTTACGGTGCGGCAGCAGTGGGCCCACAAAGCGGATGTTCTTACTCAGGTCGCTGCGATTATACTCAAAGCCCGGCGTGCCGCTTTGCAGCACCAGCGTGCCTTTGCGCGTGAGCGTGTCAAACATATTGCCATCGGGTTCTATACCATATTCGGCCAGCATTTCTTTTAATACCGCGTTCGATCTTCTGAACAAAATATTGTCGGCCACAAAGCGTAGCGCCGCGTGTTTTAAACGCCCCAGCGCAGTTTTGGCGGGCAGCATGCCCAGGCCCATGGGCGGCAGGTCTTTGCTGGTTTCGGCAACGGGTACAATACCTACCGACAGCACTGGAATTTTCATATGCTCTTTTACCAGTGGTATGGCGGCAAAGGTGATATCGGCTATCAGCAGTTCAAACGGAAACGACTTGTGAATGGCGCGCAGGTCGGCATAATACTCGGGCCCGCGCAAAATAAAAACATTGATGATGTCGTGATTAAGTTTACCGATCTGCGTTTTGTGTTTGTTGCGGTCCGGAAAAAGTTTGTCCTGCTCATCCAAGTCCACGTCCAGCGCGGTTTTGGAAGGATAGTGCGGAATGCCCAGCTTTTCTATTTTGGCGCCATAGCGTGGCGATGCGTACCAGCGCACATCGTAGCCTTCATTTTTGAGGTGCACGGCAAGGCCGGTCAGCGGGTTAAAGTGCCCTTCGGCAGGTACGTTGGCAAATAAAATTTTAGCACCGCGCGGCAGGTTGCCTGGTATGGTAAAAGGGTTTGTATTCATGGCAGTTGGTTTTAGTTGAATCAATTTAGCAGCTACAACATTAAGTCCGAGCCGCATGCGCAAAAGGCTAAAATGGTATGGATTGAAAAATGCACGAAATGAAGCGGCGCCTGCAAAGGGTAAATTGTAAAAGAAAAAGGAGACGTTTAGGCTAAGAGACAAAAGAGAGAAAGAGACAAGGAGTTGTTTTACTTACTTGCGCCTTTGTGTGAAATGGTAAAAGGAAAAAGAGAGGTTTTACTTTTGGCTGTTTGCCATGAACCATGACCTATGAAATATGAACTTTAAAAGGAAAAGGAGACGTTTTACCAATGAACGTATTTGCGAATTAACTACCACTATTTCGCTATTTGACTTTTTGCTACTGATGATTATTTTTAACGCTTTATCCATGCCGGCAAAAAACCTCCGTTTTCCCTTTTGCCGGCACCAAAACCCTGTGTTATGAAAAAAGCTTTACCGGCAGCGCTGCTGCTTTCTACTTCCCTCCTTTTTAATTCGTGCGATAAACTGCGGGGCAACTCCGTAACTTTTTATGTAGTCAACGCCGGCAGTGCAGGCAAGTGGGATCATATTTCTGTTGAAATCGGTTCCAAGTCGGGTTCGTTTTTTACACCCGAACGCCGCAATATGGTAGTGACCGATTGCGAAGGCGCCGAAAATTCCATCACGTTTGACATGCCCCCCGGCACCTATAGCTACACGGCCAAAGGTTCTGCCACCTGGGAAGGCACGGTTACGGTTGATGCCGGCGACTGCAAGCTGGTGGGCCTGCGCTACTAAAAAAACGTCTCTTTTTCCTTTTACACATCAGGCCTGGGCCAGTTCTGCCACTTTTTGCAGCGCATCCGGAAACGTTTGCTCAAAGTAATTCGCATGGTCTTCCAGCATGTCTACCTGCACGGTCAGGCGTGTGCCGGTGCCCTCCTGTGCCAGCATGTAGGTTTCGGTAGCGCCATCCCAGCTGGGGCTGGGCGGTTGCTCCACACCTTCCTTTATTTCGCCGCGGTGCCGAAAGCTCATTACCTCGTTGGGCACCAGCCGCTCAATAATGCTGTGCATGCCGCCACCGTCAGCCGATAAAAACTGCACTTTGCTGCCTTGCTGCCAGTTGCTAACAGCATAGGAGCCTTCCGAAAAAACCGAGGTCCATTGCCTGTAGGTTTCGTCATTCCATAATATCTCCCAGACTTTTTCTTGAGGTGCATTAATGCTGATGGTAAAAGTTTTGGTTTGCATGATTTTGTTTTTTGGTTTTGTAAACGTCTGTTTTCCCTTTTAGAAAAATGAAGCGCTTTGTCTCACGTTTCACTTCTTACATTCTAAAAAAACGTCTCATTTCCTTTTTAAAGTTATTGCATTCTTTTTGTTGATACAGGCCTAAAAAGGCCGCCCACCGGGCAGCCTGCAAACCATTCGTTCATCAATATCACGGCTTTAGCTTTCCTTCAATGGAATCGTCAAGCGTTTTACCTGCAATAGCACCGGCTACACGTTTGATCATGCCAATAGCCATGTTGTGCTTGGTATCCCAATAGTAACCCTGCTGCGGCTCTATCCTGATAACCGAAATGCGCGGATCGTCCACACCTTCGGTAAACCAGGTTTTTAAAATAGGATTCCATAGCTCTTTTATCTTTTGCTTATCCTGGTTGATGGTGGCTGTACCTTTTATCTGCAAAAAGTCAGAATAGGAGGAACCCTGAAACAGCAACTGCACCGATGGATCGGTAGCCAGTTGTGCATTTTTATAGCTGTCTGTGGCGCTTAAAAACCAGAAAACACCGTCATCATCCACTTTTTGTACCGACATGGGCCTTGTGGTAAACGAGGTGTTATTTTGCAAATTGGTGCAAAAAAAACAGGTGCCTGCTTTATCTACCAGTTCTTTTATTTTCTTTTTGGCTTCGGCTCCCTGCAGGTCTTCATAATTGTCTTCAGGCTGTTGCTTGTTAATGCTGTCCATGTTTTTGTTTATGAAAAGGTGTTCAATAATTATACCCTGCAATGAAAGATAACAGATAACAGATGACAGTAATGTAGGTCGTTGATTGAAAAAAACGTTTCATTATTCTTTTAGCATACCAAAAGCCATTGCCGGCAACTTTATCAATAAAGGCGCCGGCAATGGCTTTGCCAAAAAGTAATACTCTGCCGCTTAGCGGTTTACTGTTGTGTTGCGGTTTATGCGGTCATCATCTCTACGTTTTAAACCAAGAAGTCCAAGTAAGCCCAAGAGCCCCGCCAGTCCCCATTTGCCGCCATCGTCATCGCCGTCGTCTTCCATATCGTCATCAACCCGGGTTGTAGTGGTGGTGTTGTCACCTGTCTGTGCCATAACTACGGGGCTGCTAAAGCCCAGAAATGCTGTTAAGGTTAAAACTGTCAGGAACTTTGTTGCTTTTTTCATCTTAATAAAATTTTTAGATGATGAATTAATAACATGCATCAATACAATCATTATACCACGCACCGGATAAGGCAGCACAGGTAAATTGCTACCGCACGGTTACAAGCTGCCTGTTCCACTTATGTGCAGGTAAGAAAATGATGATAACAAAAAAAAGGAACCGCTTGCGGCGATTCCTTTGGCTATTTAAAACGCTTAAAATTCCTTTTGAAAAACGTTACACCTTCAACTTTGAACAGTGCTTTTACACCGCTTCGGCGCTCATGCGCTTTTGCTGCTTTTTGCGCTCTTCCTCATCCAGTATAGCTTTGCGCATGCGGATAAAGTTAGGCGTTACCTCAATACACTCGTCCTGCTGAATGTACTCCATGCACTCTTCCAAAGTCATTAAACGTTTTGGAGGTAAGCTTACAGTACCATCAGAGCCGGAGGCGCGCATATTGGTCAGCTTTTTACCTTCGTTGGGGTTTACCACCAGGTCGCCGGGTTTGTTGCTTTCGCCGATGATCATGCCTTTATAAACTTCTTCACCTGGGTCTACAAAAAAGTAACCACGATCCTGTAATTTATCAATAGAGTAAGCAGTAGTGCTACCAGCTTCTTTAGCAATCAGCACACCGTTGTTACGGCCGGGGATGGGGCCTTTCCAGGGTTTGTACTCGCTGAAGCGGTGGTTCATTACGGCTTCGCCGGCAGTATTGGTAAGCATGTTGGTACGCAGGCCCAGCAAACCACGCGATGGAATGTCAAACTCCAGGTGCTGCATGTCGCCTTTGGTTTCCATCACCAGCATTTCGCCTTTGCGGCGCGTTACCAGGTCAATCACTTTGGAAGCGTATTCCTGCGGCACATCTACCACCAGGGTTTCAAACGGCTCGCATTTTTTGCCGTCAATTTCTTTTGTAATCACCTGCGGCTGACCAATGGTCAACTCGTAACCTTCGCGGCGCATGGTTTCTACCAGTACACCCAGGTGCAGAATACCACGGCCATACACCATAAATGAGTCGGCACTGTCGGTATCTTTTACGCGCAGGGCCAGGTTCTTCTCGGTTTCCTTCATCAGGCGGTCGCGCAGGTGGCGGCTCGTAACGAACTTACCATCTTTACCAAAAAACGGCGAGTTGTTGATGGAGAATTGCATGTTCATGGTTGGCTCGTCCACGCTGATGATGGGCAGGGCCTCAGGGTTTTCGAAATCGGCAATGGTATCGCCAATGGTAAAACCTTCCAGGCCTACCACGGCGCAAAGGTCGCCGGCTACTACTTCCGTCACCTTCTTTTTACCCATGGCTTCAAACACGTACAGTTCTTTTACACGGCTTTTTTTAGAGGTGCCGTCGCTTTGCATCAGCGTAAAAGGCATGTTTTCTTTAATCACGCCGCGGGCTACTTTACCAATGGCAATACGGCCGAGGAAAGAAGAATAATCCAGAGAAGTGATCTGCATTTGCAGCGTACCTTCTGCCACTTTGGGTGCCGGCACGTGCTTTAAAATACCATCCAGCAGCGGCGTAATGTCTTCGCTGGGCGTGAGGCTGTCGTTGAACCAGCCGTTTTTGCCCGAACCGTAGTAGGTAGGGAAATCGAGCTGCTCTTCGGTAGCATCCAGGTTAAAGAAAAGCTCAAACACGGCATCGTGCACCTCATCGGGACGGCAGTTGGGCTTGTCTACTTTATTGATGATAACGATGGGTTTTAAACCTAAAGCCAGTGCTTTTTGCAGTACAAAACGGGTTTGGGGCATGGGGCCTTCAAAGGCATCTACCAGCAGGCACACACCGTCGGCCATTTTGAGTACGCGCTCCACCTCGCCGCCAAAGTCGGCGTGGCCAGGGGTGTCTATCACGTTAATTTTTACGCCTTTGTACAATACAGCGGCGTTTTTGCTGAAAATGGTAATGCCACGCTCACGCTCCAGGTCGTTGCTGTCCATAATCAGCTCACCGGTTTCCTGGTTGTCGCGAAACGTTTTGGTGGCGTGCAGGATTTTGTCAACCAGCGTTGTTTTACCGTGGTCAACGTGTGCAATAATCGCAATGTTTCTGATGTCCATAGCTTAGATAAAAAGGTTTGATTTTCAAGTTGATAAGGCGCCAAGTGGACAAACCAACTTGCTTTCACCTTTTCTGTTTTTTTCCCGTTTGGGGCCGCAAAGGTACGGCAAATCGGCCGGGTATGGAACCATTAGGTTACACTTTACAAAAACTTTATTGTTAAGACATTGAAGCAGTTAAAAGGACAAAGAGACGTTTTGCGGGGGAAGGGCAAAAGTGCCGTTCAAGACTTTAAAAGGAAAAACAGACGTTTCAGGAGCGGAACCAGTTCCAAAGCAGCAGCAAGAAGTTAGGCACTACAAATAAAAGCATCAATGCCCACCTTTTACGCTTGTCAAATCTTTGCAGATAAAGATAAAGAAAAAGGGCACCTGTAATATCAATAGCGGCAATACCAATGTAAAGTGCCGTATCGGAAAGTTGCTGGTGAAAAAATATGAGCCCGATAAAAAGAAGGGAACTAATAATGAGCGCTAAACCGGCTACCTGGTTTTGTTTCATACTTTAAATGTAAAAGGAAAAACAGACGTTTTAAAAAAACCGCTTTATCACATTTACAATTACAGTCAGCAGCAGGCTCAATAAAATCATGGTGGTGATGGGAAAGTAAAAACGTGCATTTTCCCTTTCAATTCTTATATCGCCGGGCAGGCGGCCAATCCAGTGCAGCTTGTCGCCAAAAAAATACACGATGGCGCCCACCAGCACCACAGCCACGCCAATAAAAATAATGTACTTGCCCCAGCTTTGTTCCATATTTTAAAAATAACAATAAATGGCAGGCAGCCCAACTGCGGTGCTTTTAAAAACGTCTCTTTTTCCTTTTAAAATAATTTTGTTACCAGCATTTGTACTTTGATTGAGCTTTACTTGCGACGCTCCGTTGGGGCTGTAGCAAGCGCATCATCATAAACGTCTCTTTTTCCTTTTATATTTATTCCGGCTGTTTAAACTATAGACTGAAAACTCAAAACCAGAGACTCAATAAAACGTCTGTTTTTCCTTTTAACTGCTTTGCAAACTTTACCACCGTTACGGGAAATAAACTTTAATTTTCCCTTTCAATTCCTGAAAATTTCATGCGCAGAATTGCCTACATCATCAACCCCATCAGCGGCACCGGCGGCAAAATAAGCTTGCAACAAAAAATAGAACTGGCCACGCAAAACGCGGGCATCGCCTACGATGTTTTCCTTTCCAACGCCGATGGCAATTATGCTGATTTATTGAAATTTTGCACCGAAAACAGCGTGACCGACGTAGTGATTGCCGGAGGCGATGGCACCATCAATGCGGCACTGGCCGGACTTAGAACATTAAATGTGCATTTTGGCATTTTGCCATCAGGCTCCGGCAACGGGCTGGCACTCAGCGCTGGCCTGCCTAAAAACATTGATCGTGCGCTGGAAATTATTTTTACGGGCAAAAGCCAACCGGTTGATGCGTTTTTAATTAACGGAAAATTTGCCTGCATGCTGTGCGGGCTGGGTTTTGATGCCGAGGTGGCGCACCAGTTTGCGCAAGACCCGCAGCGCGGGCTCATGACCTATGTAAAAAAATCGGTGGGGCATTTTTTTGTAGCGCATGCCTACCCTTTCGAGCTTCATTTTAACGACCTGAAGCTGGAGCTGGATGCGTTTTTTATTTCCATTGCCAACAGCAACCAGTTTGGCAACAACTTTACCATTGCGCCGCAGGCAAGCCTTACCGATGGACTGCTGGATGTGGTGATAGCCAAAGACCAGGGCAAACTGGCCGTGCTGCTGCAAACGCTGCGGCAGGTAACCGGTTATAATAAGCTGCAGCAAGCAAATTTGTTAGATGAAACAGCAAGCGTACTTTATTTTCAAACCGACAAGCTGCAGATCATCAACAGGGGCGCGGCGCCGCTGCACATAGACGGCGACCCGGCACCAACGGCAACAGAAATCAATATTGAGATTTTAAAAAACTGCTTTCGCCTTCTTCTGCCTTAGTTAAAAGCGGTGGTGGGTTCAGCAGCTCGGCCACGCGCTTAAAGCTTTCTGTATTTTGACGCGATTGCAACGAGCCGGCAATGTCTTTTTTCTCCCGCTGCGTCAGGTGAAAACTCAGGGCTGCTTTGTCTTCTTCTTTTTTAGGCACGTACTGAAACACCACGTTGTGCACCGGAAAGCGGCTGTTGGCCGAAAAGTAAGACAGCATATCGTTGTGGCCGTACTCCATCATTTTATACCAGTTGTGCTGCAGCAGCAAAAAAGGCTTTACTGCATTGTCGGTCATGTTCTCGGTATCGTATGGGTTTTCCCAGCCACCATCCATACGGTCGCGTATCTGCAATACCAATATACCCGAAGTATTTTCCTCAATCCAATCCTGCATGGCTGTTACAAATCGCAGCGTATTTTCTACCCCATAATTATCACGCAGGCCGCCGTCCATTACATCTATCACCGGCTCCGATGGCAGCCACACGTTGGGCAGCACAATGGGGAAGGTGGCGTTCATGCGCAATATCGTTAGCAAGCGCAGGCCATAAGGATTCTGGTCTGCAAAAAAAGTAGCGTAGTCAATGGCATCGGGGTTGTTGGTTTTGGTAATGGTAGAATCCAGTACGGGCTTCATCATAAAGCGCAGCGGCTGTGTGGAGATGAGCATTTTTTTGCCGTCGCGCGTAATAACGGTATGATAAAACATCAGCGGAATGCGGGCACGGCTTTCGTCATCTTTATAATGCGCCAGCGTATGGTTCAATACGCCTTTGGTATTGTTGTTCAGCGCACGCTCAAAAGCAAAGCCGCGGTCGCGCAGGTAGGTATTATTGCCAATGGTAAACTTTTGCTCGGGTGCAAACAGGTCGCGCGTAACAAACGAGGTAAAAGTAGGGTTTAAAAGGTCTTTAGAGATGGCATCTACATATTGCTTATCCTGCAGGCTGATAGCAGGATTTTTCTGCTTTTGGCGATACAGCTCTCTAAAATATGAAGCCCCGATCATGCCGCCGGAAGCACCGGTGATCATAAAGGTTTTATCCATCAGGCGGCCGGCCAGCAGGCTGTCGAGCCGCTGCATTACATTCATGGTAAAAGTGGCGCTGCGAGTGCCGCCGCCGCTGGTGGTTACTATCACCAACAGGGGCTTGTCTGTGGATTGCTTTCCTTTCCAGCGGTCCATAATCCCCATCATATTCTGCCGGTCGGCCTCGGTGTTGGGCGTACTGCTGTGCTGCAGCAGGCTTTCAATAGTGTAGGCAGGCCGCTGTTCTACTTTGGTATAATCCAGCCCGTAAGCTTTGTTGGTAGGGTCAATATAGTCGAACTGGTACAGCAGGTTCAGCAACACTAAAAACAGGAGCATGACCGGGATAATCCAGCTTTGCAAAAAATAGGTGAGCGCCCCCGATACACCAATCAATATGGCAAAAAACAGGGTAATGCTGGCGGCAGCCGGCAGCTGAAAAGCTTTATAATCGAGAAAAAAACCAATGACAATTAAAAAAAGGTAGGTAATAAGAACCGACACAACTGCCGCAAAGTGGTGACGCTTGAAAATCTTATCCATCAGCTCCTGCGAGTAGTGCGATACATCGCGGCAGCGGCGGATGCGCCAGAACGAATCTAAAAACCATTCGGAGCGGATGAGCGCGTTGGATTTAAAACCCTGCGGCTGCTCGGGCTGCAGGTGCGATACCAGGTCTTTGGCATTATTAAAAAGCGGCTGCAGTTTTCTTAATATTGAGCGGTCGGCCGAGTAAAAATAAAAGAACGATATAATGATAACGGTGGCCAGGCCCAGCAGAAAACCTCCCATCAGAAACAGGATGTCCACATTTGGAATCAGCTCTTTGTAGTGCGTGTACAGGTAAGCTTTTACCAGGTAAAAAAAGAGAAAGAGCACCGGGATAACGCTGTTGTTGATACAGTATTTTAAAAACGGGTTTTGCGTAGCGGCCAAAAAAGTAAAGTGCCGGCTGAAAAGAATAAAGGTGGTAATGTTCCAGCACATAATAAACAGCCCTATGGAAGCACCTACAAAAGCCGCGCTCAGTGCATTTACATCGCCCAGGTACTCAGGCGCCAGGTACAGGGCATCGGCGCCAAAGCTTTTCATAAAAGTGCCGTTGGCAATGCTGAAAAGAAGAAACCAGAAGATAAGCATCAGCTGGTACCTGCGAAAATGCAGGAACAAGAGTTGAACGGGTAGCGAATAAAATATGCCTCGTAAATACGTCATTGGCGGTTTTCAATAAGTACTGTAAAATACTATAAAAGACTTACGAGGCAATGCTTATACGGTAGAATATCGTGTTTTATTGCTGCGCAGCAGGTACACCACGTTTACCAGCGCCAGTAGTAAAAACAAAGCCACCAGCTGGTGCAGCTGCGCATACCACTCAAATGGCCCCCAGCCCTGCGGCACAGCTTTGTAGCTGGTAAGCACCGACATTACACCCAAATAAATTTGCACCAATACCAAAATCAGCGGCCACCATTTGGCGGCGTTAAACAGGCGCCCGCGGCTGTATTTATAAGCGCTGATGGTCCAGATAATAATTAAAACAGCAATGAGGTAAGCCAGCCCGCGATGCACCACGTGTATGGCTATGGGGTTGTTGATGATGGCATCGCCCAGGCTCATGGCCTTGCCCTGGTACACCGTCATGTTGGGCATGGCCTGCCCATTGATGTCGGGCCAGGTGGGTGCCGCTACACCAGCTTTGAGGCCAGCCATAAATGCACCATAAGTAAGCTGAATGGCCAGCAGCACAATAATCCAGATGGCAAATTTTTTAAGCCCGCCTGCTACTTGCCTGCGGTTTTTACTGATCAGCAATTTTAGCGCAAACCAGTAGGTATACACCAGCAGCACGGCCGCCGCCATAAAGTGTATGGCCAGTCGAATATGGCTAACATACAGGTCTTCCTGGTTCAGGCCGCTTTGTACCATGATCCAACCGATGATGCCTTGCAGGCCACCCAGCAAAAACAGGATAATGAGCGGGCGAATCATATCGCTGCTGAAGCGGCGCTGCACCAAAAATATCAAAAACGGAATGGCAAACACTACACCCAGCAGGCGGCCCCACACACGGTGAAACCACTCCCAGAAGTAAATAAACTTGAAATCTTCCAGCGTAAAGTGAAAGTTGAGGTGCTTGAACTGTGCAATCTCTTTGTACTTGTCGAAGGCTACCTGCCACTCCTGATTATTCAGGGGCGGAATTACACCCAGTATGGGTTTCCACTCGGTAATGGACAGTCCGCTGCCGGTAAGGCGCGTAATGCCACCCAAAAGAATTTGAACAATAATCATGGCTACGCCAATCAACAGCCAGATAGCTACCGGCCTGGAAGAACGTTGTGTAACAATACTCATGGCGGGGCAAAGGTAATAACCTATGCCATACCAGCAGGCTTATAAAGGCTGACTTTTATCAGTATCAAAGTCAAAAACAGCTTTTTGCATTAATTTGTTCAGCAGCTATGTACGCAAAAAGTGGAAGGCTTCAACAGCAGCGCGTAAAATTAAAAAGAGACGTTTCTTATTTACGATTTACGATGTGGGATTTAGAATTTTGATTCAAATTTTAAAAGGAAAAACAGAGGTTTTGCATTTGGCTGTTCCCCATGAACAGTGAACCTTAAAAGGAAAAGGAGACGTTTTGTTATTCTGATACCGAACGGCTTACTTTTACATTTTGTTTCAATCGGTCTTTTTAATTTTAACGCCAAATAACAAAAACCACATGCTGCAACCTTACTTATACCCGCACCTTCTGGAGGCCGGCTGCGACGAAGCAGGCCGCGGCTGCCTGGCCGGGCCGGTGTTTGCAGCAGCTGTTATTTTACCCAAAGATTTTTACCATCCACTGCTCAACGACTCCAAGCAGCTGGCCGAAAAAGACCGGGTGCAGCTGCGCCCCTACATTGAGCAGCACGCCATTGCCTTTGCCGTGGCCAGCCTTTGCAATAAACAAATTGACAAGATCAATATTTTGCAGGCATCTATAAAAAGTATGCACCTGGCGGTAAAAGGCCTGGGCGTGGTGCCGCAGTTTTTACTGGTAGATGGCAACCGCTTTAAGCCCTACAAAAAAGTGCCGCACCAGTGCGTGGTAAAAGGCGATGCCACCTATGCCTCCATTGCGGCGGCCTCTGTTTTGGCCAAAACCTACCGCGATGATTTTATGAAAGATCTGCACCGGCAGGCCCCGCAGTACAACTGGCTGCAAAACAAAGGCTACGGCACACGCGAGCATCAGCTGGCGCTAGACCTGCACGGCCCATCCAAGTACCACCGCCGCAGCTTCCGGCTCAGTTATGCAGAGGATGAAACAGCATTGGCCATAGAAAACAGTAACATCGCATGCAGCGTTTTGGAAGTATAAACCGTCTATAAATTGTATTGCAAATTTTGTAATGATCTGCCGTAAAAGAATGGTTGAAGGTTAACACAGGCGCCGCTGCTGCAAGCGGCGCTTTTTTTATCGCGGCTATCGCGGAGTTAATACAGGATTACGCAGATGGGCCGCCTGTAATTTGAAGTGTATTTCTGATTTCAAAACGTCTCCTTTTCCTTTTAAAGTTCACCGTTCATGAGGAACAGCCAATGCGTTTCAAAACGTCTCGCCTTCCTTTTAAAAACTCACTCCATATGCCACTCACCGGCGCCCATGCGCACTACTTCGGGTACACCCTTCGAAAAATCGATAATGGTGGAGGGCACCGCACCACCAATGCCCGCATCTATCACCAGGTCTACCTGTTTGCCAAACACTTCCTGTATCTCTTCCGGGTCGGTATAGTCTTCCACGTTTTCGCCGGGCAGCGATGCGCTTAGTATAGGGTTGCCCAGTTCTTTTACCAGGCAGCGCGCCACCACGTTATCGGGCACGCGTATGCCCACCGTGTCGCGTTTGCTTTTGAGTATTTTGGGCACCTGCCTGCTGGCGCCTAAAATAAAAGTATAAGGGCCCGGCAAGTATTGCTTTAGCGTTCGATAAACCGAGGTGTCCAATTGTTTGGCGTAATGACTTAAGTCGCTTAGGTCGTAACACACAAACGACAGGTTTGCCTTTTGCGGGTCCACGCCTTTGATGCGGCAAATGCGCTCCACGGCTTTTTGCTGCGTGATGTCGCAACCCAGGCCGTAAATGGTGTCGGTTGGGTAAACGATGATACCGCC
>CBDTUH010000017.1:0-20586 GCA_965363375.1 uncultured bacterium | reverse complement strand
TTTAGCCATTCCACTTTGTTGCCGCATGGCAGCGAGCGGCCCTTTCATTTTCAGGTGGTGGTGAACCCCTACGATTTAAACAACGGCATGTATGTAACCACCATGTACAAGCGACCTTACAAAACAAATTATCAACCGTGGATAAGAGATTTTACAAAGGCCGGCCCTGGCGATGATGCGCCTGCTTTTTTGGGAAAAATGGCGGCAACCGTACCGGTGCTAACGCCCGCCGTAGTAAACCAGCTGGTGAAAATAACTTACGCGCCATTTGAAAATGTATGGGGTACTTCCGGTGAAATATTTTACAACACCGATGCGCGCGGTAAAATATGCAGCTCGGCTTTTGGCGTGCCCCTGAAATATGTGCTGCAGGTGCAGGATATGCTGATGGAGCTTAATGAAACGGCCGGTCCGTTTGCCGGCGTATTTGCCTATCGCTATGTAAAAAGTTCGGCAGCTACACTGGGTTTTACACCTTTTGAACATACCTGCGTGGTGGAAATTGATGGTGCTGAATCGGCAGTATCTAAAAGGTATTATGATGCTGTGTGGCGCGAGTTGCTGAACCGAAATATTCCGCATGCTTACCATTGGGGCAAAATGAACAATCTGGATGCGACAACTGTAAAGCAATTGTTTCAAAACAAGAGAACAGAATGGATTGCTGCGCGTAATCAACTGCTGCGGCCCGACCTGATGCATACCTTTTGTAATGATGCGCTCAAAACCTATGGACTTGATGAAAAAATGCTGGTGGTTTAATAAGTCGCCGGGCCGCAGGTGTCATAGCCATTAGCCAGAAACTATTAAAAGAGAAAAGAGACGTTTTTCTTACACTTTATTTTTAAAAGGGTTTTCAGACGTTTTATTGATAAAATTTTTTACACTAAAAAACGTCTCTATTTCCTTTCAGTTCCAGAATCTGCACAATTTATGGTTCATGCATAATAAAAGAAAATAGAGACTTTTTGCATGCTGCTAAAGAGTTAAGATTTTTATTTGGGTTCAACATAAAAGAAAATAAAGACGTTTGAAAAG
The DNA here is from genome assembly GCA_965363375.1 of uncultured bacterium. GTDB lineage: Bacteria > Bacteroidota > Bacteroidia > Chitinophagales > Chitinophagaceae > Flavisolibacter. Next base: position 19,548 of record CBDTUH010000017.1, on the reverse strand, counting down.
CGATGTTTTCACCACACACAAACGTTTGCATACGCAATTCATACCGTTGGTTAGCACACATTTGAATAATTGTGCGTTTTATTGAAACATTTATAGCAATTTTGCGGACTCCAAGCATTACTTCTTTTAAACCCACAAACCCTGATAAGAATGCATAGCATGGTTGATTCATTTGAAAAGATTTCTTGTTCTATTTTTCCTGACCTGTATGCCGGCTCGCAATACGTGGCCCGCACCATTGCACAACTGATAAAGGAAAAAGCAGACCGCGGCGAAATGTGCGTACTGGGCCTGGCTACCGGCTCCACACCCAAAACATTGTATGCAGAACTGGTGCGCCTGCACCGCAACGAAGGCCTGAGCTTTAAAAATGTGATCACCTTTAACCTCGATGAATATTACCCGATTGAAAAAGAAGCCTTCCAGAGTTATAACGCATTTATGCACCGGCTTCTTTTTAATCATATTGATATTGACCCGGCCAACATTCATATACCCGATGGCAACCTGGACAAAAGCGATATAAAAGAACACTGCGCTGCTTACGAACAAAAAATTGAAGATGCCGGCGGCATCGACCTGCAGGTGCTGGGTATTGGTAACAACGGCCATATTGGTTTTAACGAGCCGGGCTCTTCCATTTACTCGCGCACACGCCTGGTAAATCTTGAAAACAGCACGCGGCTGGCCAATGCCTACGAGTTTGCTAAAATTAGTGACGTGCCGCGCCTGGCGATTACCATGGGTATCGGCTCTATTTTAAAAGCTAAAAAAATTGTGCTGCTGGCCTGGGGCCCTGCCAAAGCACCTGTGGTGCAGAAAGCCGTGGAAGAAAATATGACCGAAAGCATTCCCGCTTCACTACTCCAAAACCACAACGACTGCCTCTTTGTGCTGGACGAGGCCGCCGCTCAACAGCTCACACGCTTTAAAAGCCCCTGGCTTACCGGCGATATTGAATGGACACCTGCCATTATAAAAAAAGCAGTGGTAAATATGGCGCTGAAAGCTAAAAAACCGGTGCTGTCGCTTACCAACAACGACTATAACGAATACGGCCTGAGCGACCTGCTGGTAGAAAATGGCGATGCCTACGAAATTAACCTGCAAGTGTATTACATGCTGCGCGACTCCATTACCGGCTGGCCGGGTGGTAAGCCCAATGCGGTAATACCGGCGCACCCCGAGCGGTCGGAACCTTACCCCAAGCGGGTAGTAATTTTTTCGCCGCACCCCGATGACGATATTATTAGCATGGGCGGTACTTTTCAGCGCCTGCACGACCAGGGCCACGATGTGCATGTAGCCTACCAGACCTCGGGCAACATTGCGGTGACTGATGAATTTGTAACCCGCTTTGTAGATTTTGCCGTAGGCTTTGAAGAAATTGCCGGCATCAATACCAGCAAGTCGGAAGCCATTTTTGAAGAGATTCGCAACTACCTGTCGCAAAAGAAAAAGAATGAGGTAGATACAGTACAGATACGCGAGCTGAAAGGGCTGATTCGCCGAGGCGAGGCGCGCGCCACCTGCCGTTATGTGGGCATAGCAGAAGAGAACGTGCATTTTCAGAACCTGCCCTTTTACGAAACCGGCACCATTGAGAAAAACCCGATGGGCGAAGAAGACGTGCAGCTGACCATAGAGTTGCTGCGACAAGTAAAGCCGCATCAGGTGTTTGCCGCCGGCGACCTGGCCGACCCGCACGGCACCCACAAGGTGTGCCTGGATGTGGTGCTGGAAGCATTAAAACGTATCAAAGCCGATGGCGACGACTGGATAAAGGACTGCTGGCTGTGGTTGTACAAAGGTGCTTGGCAGGAGTGGAATATTGAAGAAATACAAATGGCCATACCCATGAGCCCCGACCAGGTGATAAAAAAGCGACATGGCATTTTCATTCATCAGTCGCAAAAAGATATGGTGCCCTTCCAAGGGTCGGATGCGCGCGAGTTCTGGCAGCGTGCCGAGGAACGCAATGCCCATACCGCCGACCTGTATGCGCAACTGGGACAAACCCACTATGCCGCCATAGAAGCCTTTGTGCGTTGGGAATATTAAAAGGAAAAAGAGAGGTTTTAAAAGGCTTGCCGCCAAATTCGAAAAAGAATAAAAAATTTTGGTGTTTGAATTTGGTTCGATACTGTTTAAAACCTTATTTTTGCAACCCCAATTAACGGGAATGGCCCCGTAGCTCAATTGAATAGAGCATTTGACTACGGATCAAAAGGTTTCTGGTTTGAATCCAGACGGGGTCACAAAAAGCCTTGTAAGTATTTGACTTACGAGGCTTTTTTATTAGTGACAATTGAATCAATCAACAAACTGACAGAATGATACGTAACTTATAATAATATTAATTCAATTAAGGAATAAACCTTTTGTTTAATAACCTTTTTTCGGGAATTTAAAACGCATCGAAAATTTTGTTCCATACTTGCAACTTCAGCTCTTGCAAATTATATTTGAACCCATTCAAAGCTTTCTGATTTATGCGCAAGGGATTACTCGTGGCCACTATTCTCTTTTTTTCTATATTAAGTGCCAGGGCACAGATAGGCGCCATGAAGATGATTGGAAACAATACCAAAGATTATGCAACCGGATTTGGCGCATTTATAAAAACCGGTTTCCCTGTTTCAGAAGCTGCAGATGCCACACTGGAATTCAGCGCTAATTTTTTCCCACTCAAAGAATACGGACTGGAATATGGTACTGCTATGTGCCCGATAAAAGCCGGCTACCGGTATACATTGAATGGAACTGGACTGGGGTTTTATGTTGAACCGCAGGTTGGCTACAACCTGATAGGAATATCCACAATGCCTGATGATTATGGCAACGATATAAACTTAAAATATAAAGGCGTTGTGCTGGCGGCGGGCACCGGCTACCTGTTCACCATCTGGGGTGCTCCATTCGATTTGAACCTTCGTTATGAAACCGTGATTGCTCATGGCGGCTCTAACAATTTTTTGAGCTTAGGCATTTCAAGATTCATTGCTTTTGGCAAAAGAGATGCCTATTACTAATCAACACATGACACTTACTATGACCAAGAAAATTTATTTGCCCATTGCAGCCCTGATCATTCTTTTGTCTTCCTGCCTTAAGCAATCCATACCAGATGCAATGCTCAATAAACCCGATAAGAAAGCCATTCCGGCGACCATGAGCTATGAAATTAACGGCAATCCCGTAACAATATCAGTTAAAGATGCACGCAGCCAGCCTATTGGAAATCGCCAGTTATATTGTGAGAAATCAAACGGTTATGTTCTTAGTGGCATGAGCAGTTTAGGAGAATTCGTTTTCGTTTTTTATACAGATAGTCTTCAAGTGGATAATTACCACTATCCCAGTGGTTTTGGCCCCATGTATATTACTACATTTGAAGGCAGACCTCAATATATATACAATCCGGGTGATAATATGAATGTAAATATCATTTCACATAAGGATGGATTTATAAGCGGAAATTTTTCCGGTAAATTAACACCCATGATCCTGGCCGGAAATCCCAATAATATCTACGGTACTCCGGGATCGGTTGTTATCAAAAACGGTACGTTTAATAATGTTCCGGTTTATTATTGATTCTTCCAGGCATCTGCAGCAACATATAGATTAAATCAGTTTTCTCAGTTTCTATTTAATACAATTTTGTTTTTGTGCAAGAGTGACTTGATGGCATTGGTAAAATTATAATACAAAATACATGTCAAGAAAAAAGCGCGTCCTTTTATTTTCCAGTTATGCAAAGTAACTTGTCAAAGCAATGTATTCTTCTTGAATGAATGCAGTTTGCCTGTTGATGCTGTTTAAAATTGATTTTATAAATTAACTTCAGTATCCAGCAAACAACTGCCTACATGAAATTATTATTCATTTTTCCTTTTCTTTTCACGTTCTTTTTTTCAGATAAAGAACCGCCAACTGCTAAAAACGAAATAAAAACCGGCGCGGAACAAACGCATTTATACTTGCCCTACCTAAAGGGAAAACGCGTAGCCATACTGGCCAATCAAACATCTGTTATTGGTAAAACGCACCTGGTGGACAGCCTGCAAAAATTGGGCGTGCAGATCGTAAAAGTATTTGGCCCCGAGCATGGCTTTCGCGGCAATGCAAGTGCAGGTGTAAAAGTAGCGGATGAAATAGACGCGGCTACCGGCATTCCCATTATATCACTCTACGGCCCAAAAAGAAAACCTTCGGCAGAAGACCTGGCCGATGTAGATGTGCTGATATACGACCTGCAGGATGTAGGCTGCCGCTTTTATACCAACATTAATGCACTGGCGCGCCTGATGGAAGCCTGCCAGGAAAACGGCAAGGAACTGCTGATACTGGATCGCCCCAACCCTAATGGTTACCTTATTGATGGTCCCGTGCTGGATATGAAATTTAAATCGGGCATTGGCATGTTTCCCATTCCCATTGCGCACGGCTTAACGGTGGCGGAGTTTGCACAAATGGCCAATGGCGAAGGCTGGCTGACGGGTGGTGTAAAGTGCCGGCTTAAAATTATAAAAGTGGCCAATTACAACCACAATATGGAATACACATTGCCGGTACCGCCATCGCCCAACCTCAACACGCAGCAGGCGGTGCTGCTGTATCCTTCCACCTGTTTGTTTGAAGGCATTTACCTCAATCATGGCCGCGGCACCATGTTCCCGTTTACCGTTATTGGCAGTCCCGAGCTGAAAGGCAAATACAATTTTTCATACACGCCGGTAAGCATAAAAGGCATGGCCGAAACACCGCTTTTTATGAACCAGGTTTGCTATGGGATAGACCTGCGCAACTATGATGTGGCTGAACTTCGCAAAAAAAAGCAGATCAACCTGCAATGGCTGATGGAATTATATAAAGCATCGCCGCACAAGGAAAAGTTTTTCGATTCTAAATTAAGCAACCAGATGGGCACCATTGAAAAGCTGGTAGGCACGGCCGATTTTCGCCAACAGATTATCAACGGCACGCCAGAAACCGAGATACGCAAAAGCTGGGAGCCCGGACTGAGCCGGTACAAACAAAAGCGCAAAGGCTACCTGCTGTATCCCTGAAAAGTCAAATGGCAAAAGTGCAAAGCAAAAAGTGGGGCTGAGGCATTAAAAGGAAAAAGAGACGTTTTACATCTGGCTGTTAGCATAAACCATCAACTATGAACTATGAACTTTTAAAAGGAAAAAGAGACGTTTTTATTTCCTTTCAATTTTTAAATTTCCCAATTATGGTTCAGAAATTCAAAAGGGATTGAAGACGTCTTCAATCCCTTTTGAATTTTTTAGATTTGAATAAGTTGTTACCTGCCTGTACTTTCTTCGTCTTTGCGGTTGCTGCTGGTGCGCTGGCCCGATTGGCGCAGGTCATCCGTATACTGATCTTCTTCCTGGTCAATATTTTCGCCGCCGGCATTCTGCGCACCTGTCTGTGCTGTATTTTGCTGGTTGCCAATGCTGCTTCCCTGCTCTTTTCGGTTACTATGTTCATGACCGCTATTCCTGCTTTCACTGCTCTTTGCCATAAAATAATTTTTTAAGGTTAAACAATGTTTATGTGCCTAAAAAACAGTGCCATTTTTTAAAACGAAGTTTACTGCTTTTCTTCAAAACTTTTCTTCAGCATTTCCGCAGTTGCCATCGATTTTAAAGCAATCACCGGAAAATCGTCAGCCATTTTTTTACCGGCGCTGGTTTTATAAAAATTCACTAGTTGCTTCAATTCTTTGTAGGTAAAATGGTTGCGGTAAATCCAAATGGCCGCATTATTGAGCCGTTGGTAGCCATTACCTCTAGTAAAATAATAAGCCAGTTGATCCAGTTGTGCAGCCTCTTTTTCACCTTTCCTCCGCTCTTCTTCAATCATAAAACCCACTGCTTCGTGTATGTTGAAGCCGCCGCGCAAAGAAATCAATTCCCTTATTTTACTGGTCGTTTTATCGTTAGGTGCCGATGTGGTATCGGGTTTAAAGTTGGTCAACTGTCCTGTAATTCGATCGTAAATGGATTTATACTTTGCATGATTTACACTGTCGTTTTGCGCCACCGTACTAATGGAAAGGGTTATTAGAAAAATACAAAAGCAAATACAATTTTTCATAACAGCAGTTTTATGGCCATTGATTTATTTAAAAGAAAAAAGAGACGTTTTGCATACTTGCAGATTGTTACATTTTCCTGTAATCGAAACCGCCTTTGCGTAGGTTGATGCCATATTCATGGTATGCTTTAAGGCAGGCTAAAAAATTGGCCCAGCCTTCCTTATTTCCTTTCAGCCAGGCAATGCCTGCATCATTAGCCTCCATTTTTCCTTCAGTGATGCGTACAATGGTAGTACCTGCTGCCGGTTCCAATGTTATCTCCACCAGCAATTCGTGCCCATCGGTCTCCCAATAAAACGAGATATAACGATCCTTTTCCATTTTGCCGACTCGCACCGGCACATCCATGTCAAACTCCGGAAAACGCCAAACCAGGTTTTTGCCTTCTTCCATACGGCCACTGCTTTGAGATATAAAATAGTTCGACATATGCTCCGGATTGGTAATGGCTTCAAAAACATCTTGTGGTGGTTTGGCTATTTGTATGCTTGCGGTTATTTCCAGTATTTGCATGAAAAGGGTTTTAAAACGTATTTGATTTTATTTATAAATGTACATTACGCATATCAATTCAATTTTCTTTGCATAAAGTGATGTAGAAGTGGAAATGAAAACGTCTCTTTTTCCTTTTAAAAAAGAAAGCACTACATACGTAGTGCTTTCTAAAAAAATGATCTGTAAAAGGGTGACTAGTGCACTTCAATTTCATCTACAAACAACCAGGCTCCATTGCCGGCACCGGGCTTACCATTCGGAATTTTATCCAGTCTTTTCACCACTACTTTTACGTAGCGTGCCGTTGTTTGTATTAATGAAACCTCCATTTTTCCTTTTCCGTTATCAGGCGCGTCAAAGGCAGTAGTGCTGCCGGCTTGTGTAAAGTTTTTACCATCAGCCGATGTCCACACTTCGGCGCTGGCAGGTGCGTAGATCCAGCTGCCTTCGCTGCGCATGCCATGCACCACTATGCTGTTTAATTTTTGTGCAGTGCCCAGGTCAATAACAGCTTCCAACTGGCCGCTGTTAAAGCCCAGAAACTCGCGGCTGCGCACCAGGCCCGCGGTGTTGGTAATGCCGTTCACCAACGTAAAAGCGCCATCGCCGGGGTAGGAGCGCGAAGGCTGCTGGGCCAGTGTAATTTTTCTGCCCGTAGCCTTATTAAATTTCAAATTAAAAACAGCCGTATCACTATATCCTTTGCGGTTGGTGTACAAGGCTACTACTTCTCCTGATTCATTAAAGGTGACAGGACCCGTATAATTTTTCTGATAATGCTTTTTGGTAACACCATACGTCAGCTTGCCACTTTTGTCTTTGGTTTCTAGTTTTATTACAACGCCTTTATTGTTGGGTGCCGGCGACAGCGTGGCTTGCATGTCGTAATAAGAAGTGCTGTAGTTGGCGCCCCACAGGTCGTAACGGTTATATTGTGCCGGCAGGCGCTTTTCAAAATCAGCCCAGTTACGCACTTCTTTCGGCGACCACAATATCTCACTCAGCGCCGCTATACGTGGAAACAGCATGTATTCTACTTTGCGCGGGTTCTTTATGTATTCAGTCCAAAGGTTGGCCTGCGCACCCATTACATATTTGCTTTCTTCTGCGCTTAGTTCTTTAGGTACCGGTTCGTAGCTGTATACCTTTTCAAGTGGCGTGTAGCCACCAATTACCACCGAATCTTCAAACTGGCTTTGGGTATGGTCAAAATATACATGGCTGCCCGGCGTCATTATTACATCATGTTTTTCCTTTGCAGCGGCAATACCACCGCTTTCACCACGCCAGCTCATAACTACTGCATTAGGTGCCAGACCTCCTTCTAAAATCTCATCCCAACCTATTAATGTGCGGCCTTTGACATTCAGGTATTTTTCCATGCGCTGTATAAAATAGCTTTGGAGTTCGTGCTCGTCTTTCAGGCCTTCCTCTTTAATACGCTGCTGGCAACGCGGGCATTTTTCCCAATGTGTTTTGGGGCTTTCATCGCCACCTACATGTATTAATTTAGAGGGGAAAAGCGTGAGCACTTCATCCATCACATTTTGCAGAAAAACAAAAGTGGAATCTTTACCGGCACAAAACACATCATCAAACACGCCAAAGGTTTCCTGCACCAGCTTTCCGGTTGCCTGTTTGCTTTTTTCTGATGCAGGACCAGGAATATGTGTTTTTTGCTCGGGGAAACAACTCAGCCAGGGAAAGGTGGCAATAGCGGCAGAAGCGTGGCCGGGCATTTCAATTTCGGGTACTACGGTAATGTGCCTGTCGGCAGCGTATTGTACAATTTCTTTTACTTCATCCTGCGTGTAAAAACCGCCATAGCGAATGTTATCGTTGGCAGTGCCGGGATAGCGGCCAATGATAGTTCCGTTTCTATAGGCACCCACCTCAGTTAGCTCGGGGTATTTTTTGATTTCTATGCGCCAGCCCTGGTCGTCGGTTAAGTGCCAGTGAAAAAAGTTCATTTTGTGCAGCGCAATGTAGTCGATGTATTTTTTTATAAAATCGAGCGGGAAGATATGGCGGCTCACATCGAGGTGCATGCCCCGGTAAGCAAAGCGCGGCGCATCCTGCACGGTTACAAAAGGAATGCCCACTCTTTCCCAAGTGGCGCTTTTATCATCAATAACGGGCAGCAATTGAATTAATGTTTGCACACCATGAAACGTGCTGGCGTAATTGTTACCTTCTATGGCAACGCCGCTGGCTGTTACGGTCAGGTTGTAGCCATCTTTTTCGGGTGCCTGTATAAACTTGCGGGTACTGAGGCGGATGTAATTGTTGCCTTCCTGCTTATCAACATCCAGCTTAAAGCCGTAAAAGCGCTGCAGGTAATCGTTAAAAAATTCAGCAGCCTTGCGGTCGCCTTCGTCCTGCACGGCAATCACGGTTTTTTTAGAAAGGGAAAAGCTACCTTTCTGCACCGAAAGTGAAACCGGCTTGGGAATGATATTGACCGTTTGGGTACGTGCTGTACACGCCATGGCCGAAAATAAAAGGGCCATCAAAAAACATCGCATCATGTAAAATGAGTTTTAAAAAATTGAAAGCTGTTGTAATTTAAATATTATTTGCCAGTGTGGTTTACGCAATCGTTTGCAGCATTTGAGAATTAAAACAGGAGTGCTAGTAGTGTAAAAGCAAAAAATAAAACGTCTCTTTTTCCTTTTATAGTTAGTGATATTGCTTAGCCGGTTTGTTACTAAAACGTCTGAATTTCCTTTTAACTTCTTTTGCTTCCTTTTACATTTTAAATTTTGCCTTTCTCCAAACGTCTCATTTTCCTTTTAAAAATATTCATGCATTAACAATACCTACCCGTGTTTGCAGGTAGTTGTTTTCCAAAATTTCTTTGGCAATGAATGCACCGATGTTGCCGGCGTTTACTTCGTCTTTGCCTTCGGGTTTGTAATTGGCGCGGGTAAGATAATGGTTATCGGAATCTGCATCCAGTATCATGGGCGGGCACACCTGCGTCCATTGCAGGCCGCTTTGTTGCAGTTGCCCAAACACCTGATACTGCTCTTCGGAAAGCGGGTAGTAAAATGGGGGATAATCTTTATCGCGCACCAGCTCTTTTTCGTTGCGCTGCAAAATGCCGGCAGAACCCATGCAAACGATTCTTTGCAAACCCAATTGTTGCACTGCTTTTATAATATTGGCATTGCCACGCGACTGGGTGTGCTCTATAATCTTCGGACCTTCACTAATGGCCGATACAACCGCCGTATGCCCTTTAATGGCCTGCGCTACTTCCACTTCGGCCAGCACATTGCCAGTTACTACGTTCAGGTTGCGATGCTGCACTTTTATTTTTGATGGCGTGCGTACAAAGGCGGTCACTTCGTGGCCTGCCTTCAGCAGTTCTATAAGTATGGCACTGCCTGCCAGGCCTGTGGCACCAAAAAGTATAACTTTCATTTGCTGCCGGCAACAAAGGTTTTAAAAACGTCTGTTTTTCCTTTTGCCCCGGTTACAAATGTAAACGTGTTTTTCCGCTTTTATTTGCAGGCTGACTCAAACTTGCGAAACTCGGTTTTCATTTCAGTAAACAACTTGCGGAAGGTGAGCATTTCATCGCGCAGGCGGCTGTGGTTGTCCATTTTAATGGAGCTCAGGCCCATGCTGCTCATTTTTTTTACAAATGCTGACAGCTGCTTTTCCGACACGTTCAGGTTATGCTTTAAATGGTCAATTACTTCGCACTGGCGGATGAACATGTTTTGAAAATGCTCCACCTGCGCCATCGTTTCTTTCTCGGGATTTTTACTGGCAAGGTTTTGCAGGTGCAGCTCAAAAATTTTAATTTCTTCTTTGTAAAACTTCAGTTCTTCCATCCAGTCTGTATATTCGGTATGCAACTTGGAAATGGAAATGGTAGGATAGGCGTACATGGCTCAGTCATTTTTGTACTATAAATAAAAAACAAAAAGCGCCCTGTACGGCTGATGAGGATGCTTGCCGCCGCTGATGTTCATCAGCTTTTACTAACTTTTTAGGTGCAACCTTGCATTGCCTAATTTTATTTTGCTGCTTTTTATTCGCCCAGCAGCGGCACTTCCATCAGCAGCACTTCGGCATCTGTATCGGCTTTTATGCGCAGGCTATCTGCCTGCAGCAAGCCCAGTCCGTCGCGACGGTTAAGTGCAAATTCATTTACCATTACATCGCCTTCAAGTACAAACAGGTATACACCGTTGCTGCTTTCGTACAGCTGGTAGTCTACTGTTACATCTTTATCCAGCCTGCCCAAGCTAAACCATGCGTTCTGGTAAATATTCACGCCTCCTGTGTGGCCCATGGGCGATACAACGGTCAGCAGCTTATTATGTTTTTCAGCATCGGTAAAGTTTTTCTGGTCGTAGCGGGGCGCTACGTTCTGTTGGTTGGGTATCACCCATATCTGCAGAAATTTTACAAACTGGTCCGCGTTCCTGTTTTTTTCGGAATGGGTAATGCCGGTGCCGGCGCTCATTACCTGCACATCGCCCTGGCTGATCACCTGCCGGTTGCCCATGCTGTCCTGGTGCTCCAAGTCGCCTTGTAGAGGTATGGAAATTATTTCCATATTGTCGTGCGGGTGCCTGCCAAAGCCGGCGCCGGGCGCCACGGTATCATCATTAAGCACACGCAGCGCACCAAAATGCACACGCGTAGGGTCGTAATAACTACCGAAAGTAAAGGTGTGAAAACTATCGAGCCAGCCGTGCGCCGCATGGCCGCGTGTAGCTGCTTTATGAAGAATGGCTTCCATTATTTACATTTTTTTGAAATTGGTTTCCTAAAATAAAAAACGCCCGGTGAAAAAGAATCTCTTTTGCAGTCCGGGCGCTTTTCTATATCGTTATTTTTTCTACCGAAAGCTTCTCACAGAGCCATAAAAACTCTTTTACAAATACCTGCACGCTTTTTTCGAAAGAAGCATCGAGCAGGGCCCCCTCAGGGTCAAATTTTTTATCTACCTGTGGTGTTACCAGCATGTAAGGCGAGCCAATACCAAAGAGCGCAAAAACCAGCTGCTGCAGCTGCATGGCCGCCCTGATACCGCCCAGCCCACCCGGCGATGCGGTGGCAATGGCAAAGGCCTTGTGCGCCTGCTTTGGAAAATGGTCGAGCAGGTTTTTGAGTTCTGCCGTATAGCTGCCGTTATACTCAGGTGTAACCAATATAAAGGCCTGGGCTGCAAACATTCTTTCCGCCAATGGCTTGTATTCATCAGGTGTATCAGCCACAGAAGTAAAAACAGCCTTTACGGGAGGCAGGTCCCAGTTCATGGTATCTATCAGGCCGGCATCGTACCCGCTTTGCTGCAATACCTGCTGCAGGTGCAGTGCTACCCGGCGGGTAACGCTGTTGGTGCGGGGACTTCCGGAAATTATCTCGATTTTCATTTTGCAAAAGTAAAGAAATAAATGAAATCAATGTTTAAACATCAAAATTAGGGCCTAATCTCCAGTTTGTTTGCAAGAGTCTGTTAAAGCTCCTGGTTGTTCAGCTGCATTTGCTGCTTTTTGCGCAGGCGCATGTTAATGAGCTCCACAAGCAGGCTAAAGGCAATGGCCGTGTAGATGTAAGCCTTGTTGATTTCCTGGTGAAAACCTTCGGCAACCAGCATCACGCCAATCATGATTAAAAACGAAAGCGCCAGTATCTGCAGCGTTGGGTGCTTGTTGATAAAATTGGAGATGGCACCGGCAAAGATCATCATCAATATCATAGAAATTACTACGGCAATAATCATAGTCATTACGTTTTCTACCAGGCCAATAGCCGTTAAAATAGAGTCGAAAGAAAACACGGCATCTACCAGTACAATCTGCAGTATTACGGCGCTGAAAGAAGAAGGTGCTTTTACTTTTTGCCCGCCGGCGGCATCTGGTATTTCCATTTTATGATGTATTTCGAGCGTGCTTTTAAACACCAGGAAAATGCCTCCTAATATCAGGATAATGTCTTTCCAGCTGATGCCCAGCCCGGTGCCATCTTCTCCTTTGATAAAGCCAATGGTAAATACAGGTTCTGTAAGCCTTATGATCCAGCTGATGGTAAGCAGCAGTATAATACGGAACACCAGCGCCAGCACAAGGCCGATGGTGCGCGCCCTTGGCTGCTGCGATACGGGAAGTTTGTTGGATACAATGGAAATAAAGATGATGTTGTCTACACCCAATATCAGCTCCAGAACAGTTAGGGTAAGCAATGCGGTAATAACGCCGGGGTCGGCAAAGTTGGGCATGTCGAAAAGAAGTGTCATATAATGCTGTTGTTAAATAAAATTGTTGGCTGTCGTTTTACAATCCAATCTTGTTATTAATAGCAGTGCAATTTATGTTGCAGCTGCAATATGGAAGCTGAAAGTTTTTTTTCGCTCCTATTTTTAATGTAAAAGGGAAAAGAGACGTTTTGATAATTTACGAAATACGATTTCGGATCTGCGATGGCATGGAAGATGCAGAAGGAAAATGGGGCGTTTTGCCAATTAACCAACATCACAAATCTTAAAAGGAAAAAGAGACGTTTTTACAATCCCTTTTTCTGCAGGCTTTTTACTATGGCCGATGTTACCAGCCCACCCACCAGGTACAGGCCAATGGTCATCAGCTTGGTAGGTGTGGTGCGGGCGCTGTGTGCGGGATTCAGCCCCAATGGCTTTGGCAATAGCACACCGCCAATACCGGCTGCAGTGCCCAGCAGTGCTCCTTTGAGCCAGGGCTTTTTATAACCTACACCTGTAAGGCTATAGTACAGCCCGTTGGCTATCAGGTCGCCAGCCATGGTGATAAAAAACAGTTGCCGGCGGTTGGGCGGTGTTTCGCCGGCCTTGTACATCATTTTCGATATGGCGTTCATGCCCAGCAGGTCCATACGGGGCGCTTTGGGGTCAATACGTTTTACAATTTCGTGTACTACCGTAACGGTTACGGCGCCGGCCATGCCGCTTGCCAGGGCTGCTATTAATTTCATAAACCATTGTATTTTCTTTAGCTGCTAAAAATACAATGCCAAACCCCGGTTGTATTGTTTATGCCACTTTGTAGCCGGCCTGTGCACCCAGCCGCTGCAGCAGGGCTTTGGTTTTACGAATGCCTTCTTCCTCGCTGATATTGCTGCCTTCGTACTCAATGCCCACATAGCCCTTAAAGCCGCTTTCTTTCAGTATTGAGAAGATTTTGGTATAGTCGGTTTCTATGCAATTGCCCTGCGCATCAAAGTCGTAGGTTTTGGCGCTTACACCTTTTGCAAAAGGCATCAGCTCGCGCGTGCCCTGGTAGCGATCGTAGCTTTCGGCGCAGCCGTTAGCGTCTCGCTTAATGCAGAAGTTGCCAAAGTCAGGCAGGGTGCCCACGTTCTTTTTGTCTACTTTTTTCATCAGGGTAGAAAGCCATTGCCCGTTGGAGCTGTAGCCGCCGTGGTTTTCTACAATCACATTTATCTTCTCTTTGGCTGCATACTCACCCAATTGACTCAATCCATCAATACCTGCATTTTGCACATCTTCAACGCTGCCCTGGCCATAGGCGTTTACGCGGATGGTTTGACAACCAAGGTGCTTGGCGGCATGCACCCATTTGTAATGTTTTTCCACCGCTTCCAGCCGCTTTTTGTCATCCAGTTCTGCAAGTCCGCCTTCACCGTCAATCATTATCAAATGGTTTTTTATGCCATTGTCATTACAGCGCTGCAGCAGCTGGTTCAAGTAGGCCGTGTCTTCCGCTTTGTCTTTAAAAAACTGGTTCACATATTCTACCACGCTGATGCCATAATCGTTTTTGGCTACAGCCGGAAAATCAAGATTGTCAAATTTTTTGGCGCGCAGGGCCCGGTGCAGCGACCACTGTGCAAGCGATATCTGGAACTCCATCTTTTTAGGTGCGGCAAAAGTTTTTGGTAAAAAGGCAAAGCCTGCGGCTACCAAGGCTGATTGTTGTACAAATTGGCGGCGTGATTGGGACATGGGTTTGTTGTTTGTAGTATTAGACGTAATAATTGTGTTGGTTTTTTGCGAAACGTCTGTTTTTCCTTTTAATTTTTGGCTGCCAACTGTTGCACACTGATAAAGCTTCTCTTGCGACGCTCCGTTTGGGATGTATCAATTGCATCAGCAAAACGTCTCATTTTCCTTTTAACAAGCAGCTTTGCGCACCACTTTTATGGTTTTGACTTTTAACTTTTGACCTTTCTTACAAACGTCTCTTTTCCCTTTTACTGCAAGCGATAAGCAACTACTGTTTTGGCAAAAAAAGTAGGCACATACACCACACGCGATTTTCCATCAAAGCCAATATCGGCGGTGTTCTTTTTCTGCGCGCGCGTATCCAGCATCAGGTGCGATTTTCCCTGCGCATCAACATGGTAAATGGTGCCGCTCCACGAGGAAAGCAGCCAGCCGCCATCAGCCGTAGGTTCTATGCCATCGCCGCCCATTTCGGTATTGGCTACCACATCTACAGCGCCGGTGGCATTGGCTTTCAGCAGTTGCTTGCTGGTAGCCACAAACAGGTCGCCGCCGTGTGCGCGCAAGCCGTTTACGCCCTGTAATCCCTGCAAAAACAAAACAGGACTATTGCTGGTAATGCTATGCACCTTACCGGTTTTAGAGTCAGATACAAACACGGTTCCGGCATCGTTGGCAGTTACATCATTCAGCATTTCGGAGCCGGCAACCGCTATGCGGCGAACCAGGCTTCCGCTTGTAGCATCCAGCACGGCTACATCGGTAACATCAGCCACATACAGCAGGTTGCCCACCAGCGCCATGCCTTTTGGCGCGTGCAGGCCGGTGGCCCAGTCCGCATTCACAATTTTACCGCTTGTATCTAAAAGTGCCACACCGCCTTTGCCATCTTTTTCCCAAGGGCCGCCATCAATCAGCGATACATACAAAAGGTTTTGAGTTGGGTGTGGCAACACCGACTCGGGTACGGCCAGCGTGGTATCGCTTTCCCATAACTTGATCAGCTTGTGCTGCGCGCTGCTGCTGAGTGTAAGCGCAAGGCCCAAAATGCAGAATATGCTTTTCATGATTTATATTTTTAAAAAAGTTGAATTTGTAAATAGTGAATCATCAATAGTGAAATTGAAAAGCCTGATGTCCAAACGTCTCTTTTTCCCTTTAGTGAAAAGTCAATTCTGAATTCTAAAATGTAAATTTTTGCTTTTAAATATTCACTATTGACAATTCATCATTCACAGTCTCTTCCAAAACGTCTGTTTTTCCTTTTGGCTAGTTCAACACTTTTTCGATGAACTGACCGCTTTGCTTGTTCTTTAAAATTAGTTTTTTAGCGCCATAGTGCGTCATTTCTTCTTTCACTAAATAATGCTCGGCATCGTACTCTACTAAATGGCTTTCTTTGCTGAGGCCGGTCTGTCCGCGCCACACCTCCAGTTGCACAGGCTCCCACAGTTTGCTTTTGGCCGAACGGTAGCAGGCATCCAGTATGGCATTAACCACGTAGCCATCGTAAAAAGTTTCTTTGGGCTGCTCACCCTTTTCCGCTGCGTTAAACATATCCATAAACATATGGTTATAGCCCAACTCATTCAGCTCATCGCCTACAGGAAAAAGCCAGCCGGTATTGCTTTCTGCTTTTTCGGCCACATAATCTGCGCCTTTGCCGGAGGTGAACATTTCGAAGCCGGTGCGCAAAAAATTGTTGATCCAGATGGTGCCTTCGGTACCCATTACTTCATCGCGTAAATCCAATCCGCCACGGAAGGTCCAGCTAACTTCAAACTGCCCGATGGCGCCGTTCTCGTATTTTACCAACCCAATAGCATGGTCTTCGGCTTCAATGGGTTTTACCTGCGTATCGGCCCAGCACATTACTTCTATCGGTTTAATGTCTTTGCCAATATAAGAGCGTGTAATTTCAACACAGTGGCAACCGAGGTCGAGTATACAACCGCCGCCGGCCTGTTCTAAATCCCAAAACCAGTCGGAGTGGGGGCCAGGGTGGGTTTCGCGGCTTTTGGCCCACAGTATGCGGCCCAGCGAACCTTCCTGAATACTTTGTTCTGCTTTTATAAATTTGGGTGTGTACACCAGGTCTTCCAAATATCCATTGAAAATGCCGGCTTCTTCCACGGCCTTGAGCATCCGCGCGGCTTCTTCGGCGTTGCGGCCCAGCGGCTTGGTTACCATCACCGCTTTTTTATGTTTGCAGCAAAGCATCACCGCTTCTTCGTGCAGGTTGTTGGGCAGTGCCACGCATACCATGGTTACTTCGGGGTTGGCAATGGCTTCTTCCAAATTAGTAGTGCCATGCGCCACGTTGTAATCTTTTTTGAATTTATCCACCGACTCCTGACGGCGCGAGTAGACCGAAACAATCTTGTCTTTGCTGCGATAACCTTGAATAGAGTCTGCATAAAACCTGCCGATAAAGCCGGAGCCGAGCATGGCAATTTTCATCATAAGAAAAAAATTTGGGTTAAGTGGTTTGCTTTGAATCAGCAATTTAAAAAGGCTTTTGCAGAAAACGTCTCTTTTCCCTTTTAAGTTTATCACAGGTTGTGTAAAAGAGAAAAGAGACGTTTGGGAGAATGTAAAATGATAAATGAAAAATGTGAGACCAGAAATGGAAAGGGAAATGTGACGTTTTTTGTAAGCGTACAGAAGGTATTCAAAAAGAAAAGCCTGGTAATGATTACCGGGCTTTTATGAAAACGTATGTTTTTTGCTTTTGGCTGTGGACTGCCATCTGATGACTGTCGTTTCTTCCAAAACGTCTCTTTTTCCTTTTACTCTACTTTAGTGATTTTTACCACGTTGGTAGGCAGGTGCAGGTGCACTGGCGTGCTACCGGTATTTACCACCACGTCGCCGGGTTTTAAAAAGCCGCGTTGTTTCAGAATGTCAATCTGGTCAAAAACAATATCGTCCAGAGAGTCTTCTTCCGAATAGTAAAAAGCACGCACACCCCAACTAAGGCTTAGCTGGTTCAGCAGCGAACGTTCTTTGGTAAAAATATAGAGCGGCGCCTTGGGGCGGTACGAGCTGAGGGTAAAGGCTGTATAGCCGCTTTGGGTCATACCTATCAAGGCATCGGCATTTACATCCACCGACAATTTACAGGCATTGTAGCAAATGGCATCGGAAATAAAAGAGGGCGATTTAGGTTGTGGCTTCAGGTCCTGCTCCCGGTTGTAGCGGTATTCTGTTTTTTCTACTTCCAGAATAATTTTTTTCATCGTTTGCACCACCAGCGCCGGGTGGTTGCCGGTAGCGGTTTCGCCGCTCAACATTACCGCATCGGCGCCTTCCAATACCGCATTGGCCACGTCGGTAATTTCGGAGCGGTTGGGTTTTATGCGGTCTATCATGCTTTCCATCATCTGCGTAGCTACTATCACCGGCTTGCCGCGGTGTATACATTTGCGGATGATATCGCGCTGCGCCATCGGTACTTTTTCTACCGGCAGTTCTACGCCCAGGTCGCCACGGGCCACCATCACCGCGTCTGACTCGATAATGATGTTGCGCAGGTCTTCCAGCGCCGAGGGCATTTCTATTTTGGCAATAACTTTTACAGGACTGTTCTTTTCCTTAATGCGGCGCTGCAGGTCAATAATATCGTTGGCATGGCGCACAAACGAAAGGGCTACCCAGTCCAGCTTGTGTTCTACAATAAACTCAAAGTCGGCAATGTCTTTATCGGTCATGGCCGGCAGCGATATTTTGGTATCGGGCAGGTTCACGCCTTTTTTAGGTTTTAAAGTGCCGCCATAAGTTACCACCACTTTTACATCACCCTCGCTGGTAATGCCGGTTACTACTACCTCCAGCTTACCATCGTCAATCAAAATTTTGTTACCAATTACCACATCCAGGTGCAGGTTGGGGTAGCTTACATAAATTTTTTCGCGGGTGCCTACTACTTTTTCTTTGGAGGTAAAGGTGAGGATGTCGCCGGGTTCTATATCCAGCCCGCCATTTTCTATCTCGCCCACGCGCAGCTTGGGGCCCTGCAGGTCGCCCAGTATAGAAATATTGTAAGGCATGGTGCTATTGATGCGGCGGATGTGCTGAATCACCTGCAGCTTATCCTCATGCGTGCCGTGCGAAAAGTTGAGACGGAAAACGTTGACGCCGGCTTTTACCAGCTCACAAAGTTTATCGTACGTATCGCAAGCCGGGCCCACGGTGGCCACTATTTTGGTGCGGTGGAAGGTGTGTTCCAGGCCAGCCGCTTTATCCATTTCCTTATGCAGGTACTTTTCAATATTTTTTGCCATAGTCTATTGTATTTTTTTCAGCTTTTTAGCTGGCTAATATTTTTACGATCTTCATCCACTCCTGATTGATGGTGCCTTTCTTTTTACCCACTTTTTCAAGCGGTACATAATTCATTTTGTTGTTCTGTATGCCTACAAAAACGTTGTGCCGTCCTTCAATCAGGCACTCTACAGCATGGTAGCCCATGCGGCTGGCAATCAGCCTGTCGAGGCAGGTAGGGGCGCCGCCGCGCTGTATGTGGCCTAATATGGTAACGCGGGCTTCGGTGTGAGGCAGCCGCTCTTTAATAATGCGGGCCAGGCTTTCTGCGCCGCCTGAGTCGTCGCCTTCGGCTACAACAATAATGTTTACCAGCTTTTTGCGTTTTTCTTTTTCTGCAAGCGATGCTATGATGGCTTCAATGTCAGTTTTCTGCTCAGGCACCAAAATGTTTTCGGCACCGGTGGCAATGCCACTGTGCAGGGCAATGTAGCCGGCATCGCGGCCCATCACTTCCACAATAAACAGGCGGTCGTGCGCGTCGGCGGTGTCGCGTATTTTATCTATGGCGCTTACGGCTGTATTTACGGCCGTGTCAAAACCAATGGTAAAATCGGTGCCATAAATGTCTTTGTCGATTGTGCCGGCAATGCCAATAACAGGAATGTCAAACTCTTGGCTGAACTTAACGGCACCCTGGAAGGAGCCATCGCCGCCAATA